>DYKD01000275.1 GCA_020722765.1 Brevinema andersonii
GGCTTTGATTTTTTAAAGGTTTAGGTGGTAAAATGAAAAAGCAATGTCATCATTAGAGAGTGAAGAAACAAGTGGTTTGGGGAGAAGAGAAATAGGACCAGGTTTGTATAAACAAGAGCAGTTGGGGGCAAGTTTACCCTGGAAAGGTAAACGTTTTGTGGAGGATTTAAGTCACGCTGAAATAAAGGAAGGCGGTGACTTTAGTGGTTTGTGCCGCGTTGTGGAGAAAACGAGAGCATATTTGGAAGGCGTTCCGAATACCCAAGTGGGTTTTTTGGAATTGGATCCTGCAAAATTGGACGATCCATTTAACAGGCAGAGGGTTGTTTTTTTACGGAATTTGTTTTTGACGACGGAAGGTTCGTCAAAAAGGCCTGAAGCACCTTACGTTTCTATTGAAGAGGATAGTTTGCTTGAGAGACTGGTAACAGATCTTGGCGAAGCTTATGATTGGAGAGAAAGAGGAGAGGACTATCTGGCGGAGCTTTCTGAACGCATCAAATATGAGAAATCAGACATTACGAGTGACGAGTTACAGGAATTACTAAACCAAAGAAAAGCAGAACTTGCTAATGTCTATCTGGCAAAAGAGAAGGTGGTTTCTCTTTCTAATTATATTGAGGCAAGGAAATCTTTAGACAATGCTTTTCTCCAAAGGATGTCCGTTTGTGAGAACCCCGAACAGTCGGCAAAACTGGGGGGGGAAATTAGGGCGTTTTCTCCGGATGGTCCTACTTGGGAAGCTTTTTTTAAGACAGAGGGCCTGACGGATTTTGGTGAAAGAGTGGAAGAAGTTTGGTTGGAGATGGTAAAGTTCGGTTTCTCCCCCAGTACATGTAGAAGATTGGGACTTGAACCTATTCCTGATGAAATAAGAGGAAAGGTTTGTAAAAGAGATGAGGAGAAAAGGGGCGTTTTTGCCGATGGGTTTAAAGATACGGAGTCTTTTGCTTACTTCCTAAAATATCTAACAGACAAGGGTAAAGGTAGATTGGATATTGTTTGGAGCGCCTGGAAACTTAATTTGTTGTGGGAAGTTCCTTCCGATTTGGGTGTCTATGTGGACAGTAAGGGGGAATATGTAATAGCTGCTCCTCCTGTTGGCAACGCTCTTCTGGTAACGACGGCAAATTTGGATGAAGTTAGAAGGAAGGAGTTTGGTATAGATGCCGCTGGTAATAGAACTCAAGTGGAGAAATTTATTAACAAGTCCGGATTACCGCTTACAATAGGCAAGATACCCAGTCTTTGCGGCGGCTTTTTAAAGGAGACGCGGATTTCTTTTGGCAAGGATCATTTACGGGGCGATACCCCTTTTAAGACAAAATTAATAACTGTTCTGAAAAGAATTCAGCAAACTTCGGCGGGGGCAGAGAGTTATGAGAAGATTGGTGATTTATCGGAAAGGGTAGAAAAATTTTTGTCAGGAAAGTCTGATTCTCTTAAGCTCTCTTTGTGGGAACTAAGATTATACGGAGGTTGGAATTTTTCAGACACTCATTTTCCTTGGATGATGACAGATCAGTCAGTTTCTCAAGAATCCGAGTCCGGTGAGGTGCCGTCTGG
>DYKD01000276.1 GCA_020722765.1 Brevinema andersonii
CCCCGTTTTTACAGGATCACTTTTCCGATTCTAAATTATCCTGGACAGCAGTGAACAAAAGCGAAAATTCAAGATTCAACGCCCGACTCCTTTGCGCTTCTGCTTTTAATTTTAAAGCTTCACATAGTCTTGAATGCTCACGCTACATTTCTTTTCCGAGCAGCCATCACGTTGCTTCTCTCCTACATCAAGGATTGCCAGACTTTTTAATGACGTCCTTGGTGGTCGGCTCAAGTTGGGGATTGTTTCCGGATGCAGGTTTTGCCACATTGTTCATCAGGTTAGCTATATATTCCCTCATCCAGTCCGTTATCGAGAAAAACCTAACTGCTCCTTTGTTGAGACCGCCAACATAGGAACGCCACCCACGGTTAGCCCTGTAGAGAGTGTTAAAGGTAGATTGGGCATCGGCAATTAGTTGGTAATAATTAGAAGCAGCATCTCGGAATGCCCTGTTTACGGGCGTCAAAACCGTTTCTGTCCGTTTGCCGGTCACCTTATAAAGCAGCACTGAAGCTAACTGGAGTTCTTCAGACGTTCCCTTAAACAACCAGCGATTAATACGGTAATTTGGCGCAAAAAAGAAAAAACTCCTTGACACTCCATTCTCATATGTTAAAGTAACCAAAGAAGCTGGCGATAGATCCTGGGAAGAAACAATTCCGCCACTGCGCTTAATTTTCCGTGCTGCTTCCAACAGAATTTCCCAGGAACCATCCTTCAACTGCAATTTCCCTGATATCAACTGATCTTCAGGCTGTTTCTCCCATTTCGGAGAAAGGCTTATCTCACTTACAGTTCGGGTTTTAATATCGAATATTCTAAAACCGACGGAATCGTCGTCTCCGAATCCTAACAGACTGATGCTCTTCAATTTTGGTTTGTTATGTGTTCTTTCGCTACTACATTCAACGAGAGTCGTTAAAAGAACAAAAACAAGAAGGGCTTTAATAATCTTGTTCATTGTCCATCTCCATAAAACGAAATTAATTGACTATACCTTGCCTCCCCTTCTGCAACAGAAACCCATACACCCCCCTTTTTCCTAGCGTTGTATATCTGATATATAGGTTCACCATAAACCAAAGCAGCCAGCTTTTCTGCCGCAAGATTATTTATTAGACTGGAAGGAGGGTCAAGCCAACTATCACTGAACCTTTCAGCGAAAAGAGACCTAACTTTAGCCCAGAAGCTATAATTGTTCGGCACATAATGAATTAAGACCTCATGGACAAGTATAACGCGTAGTCGCCATATGGGTGTTGATACATTAGGGATGGCAGTGTTCTCGTTATTGATTGCATTCAAGTTGAGAAGCAGTTTTTCACCTTTCATCTGTCCACTCTGAGCGCGGGAGTCGTTAATTACCGTTACTTCGAGCTTGGAGAGATCAAGGTCAATGCCTGCATTCTTGACAAACTTCCCAATCGGGCCTTCACTTGACAGATCTTTTGCCACGATATTCCGGACTTGTTCTTCGGTAAGGGGAGAAGTTGATTCATCACCTCCTGAAGATGTTCCTGATGCAGACGCGTTTATTGCCCCCGCAAT
>DYKD01000082.1:0-1254 GCA_020722765.1 Brevinema andersonii
TTTTTTCCCGGCCAAACGGCGACTTTCGCAAAACCGTCATCGATAATGTCATCGCCTTGATAACCGGGAAGATTCTGCAACTCGTCTTGCGAGCTAACAACTCTGGCGACTTCTCCCTCGTGCGCATCACAAAACGAGCATGGTTTTTTCTTCCCACTACCCATGGAAGTAAAGCTAACGTACGTCGGAGCACGATAACTGCTCCATTTTAGAAGTTTCCCGTTATTCACTGCGAATTGAGTTTCTGTGTATGCCAGTCTGTCCCAATCACGATTCATATGCGCAACTGTGTATTGATGCAACTCGCTTTCCGTAAGCTCTTTAGAAAGTTGTTGTTGATGACCTTCCACGTCCGCCCATTTTACCGGAAAAATCAACCGACTTCTCATTTTTGATGCGTCTTCTCCTGCTTCAAGCGATCTTTGTATGTGCTCGCGGAATAGATTTCGCATTCGTTCGTATTGAATACCCGCCCTTTCCCCCTTTTCATTATAGACGGCTATATGGTCGGCGCCATGGTTCCGCGCCCATTCCGCTGCCATTGCCATTTCGCTTGAAAGTTTTGGGTTTTTCTTTTGCAGCTCTTTGGCAGATTCTCGCATCTTGTCATATGTCATGTCTTGATTGATTGTTTCCCCCTTAGACTGCATTTCTGCAAAAACCACACCGGCTTTTGCTGCTTCTGCGAGCATTTCGATCGCGGCTGGCGACATGTTATCATGCATATAATAGAATAATACATCGTCCACTGACTCCCAATCGATATTATGCTTGTCTGCTGCCGGAAAATGTATCGGCTTTGGCTTCAGTTTTAGCCAACGGGATAACACAGATGACGCGACTCTTTTTAATCGTCCGAAAAACCCTTTTAACAAAACGTCGTCTTCTTCCTCAATGATCGATTTCATGGAAAAATGAGGCGATTCCGATTCGCTGATAGACGCAAGGAATGCGTTCGCGATAACTATGTTTGCTGTCTTAATGTATTGACTGATAGATTCTCGTATCTCATCTATAGCGTACACGCTCGAACGCTTTGCATTGTGGCCGGCTCTGGCAAACCTGTCCCGAACTAATGATTTGTCCAGATCGCATCCGCAGTTATCATGATGCTCAATATGCTTTAACATCGGGCCAATCCCATTCGATTCTTGCACGTGACTTCGTTATGGTATCCTTTTGTTTCAAGTCTATGATTCCCTCGTCCTCGTCATCGTCCTCGACATCCTCATCCTCGTCCTCATCCTCGTCCTC
>DYKD01000082.1:1354-10323 GCA_020722765.1 Brevinema andersonii
CCTCGTCCTCGTCATCGTCCTCGACATCCTCATCCTCGTCCTCATCCTCGTCCTCGTCCACGTCGTCAAATTCTTCCTCGTCCCCTTCTTCCTCGCCAAAGTCGCCCTCATCCCCTTCTTCTTCCCCGCCCATGTCCATTCCAGGTTGCGACATAAGACCAGTGACCTGTCCCAATCCGGAATAGAAAGTTTGTGAAAGCGGAAGATTCGCGACAACCATTATTTTTTTCAAAAATTCCTCATCGGTGACACCGGCCTTTTTCATTTCTTCTTCCAGAGTCGTGCCACCCGCTTCGATTCGCGTTGCGTTCAGAGTCTTATATGCGCCAAGCTCTTTAATTGATGCGTCCATCAATTTATCTTTATCGATCACTTCCATTCCAGTAAAATGCAATTCGTATTCTGTCCATTCAGGATTTGAGTGGATTATCTTGTTAAAGAGTCTTTCCACAAAACTCAGAATACCAGCGACACCTCTGTCTCGAGAACGATCACTCGATTTATTTGCGGCCGTATCCCCGAATATAGACTGGCTTTTGTCAAGTTTTATGCCCAATTCGGCCGGATCCACTGCATAATTTGCAAAAAGAAGAGTCATAAGTAATTGCATGTATCCCGAGAACTCCATTTCCCTGTTTGACATTTGTATCGGGTTGTACTTCATGTCCGTTCCGGCAAAAAACAGCGTCCTGAATGCGCTGTCTGCTTGTGTATACATAGCGTTGAATCTCGCCTCGAGATCGTCAAGGTCTCGTTCGTCCACCACTTCGTTTATTGTGAAAAATCCGCGCGGAGCTTTGTTTGTTGTAAAATTCCCGGAATTATATTTCAACGCTTCGATCGTCGACTTTGCTTCTCGGAAAGCTTCTTCCAGCGGAGACGTACCATAATAATGATTATTTATATCAGAAGACTTATACGTCCAATCTATGTATATTTCTCCAGAATAAAATTTTTCCACAACTTTACCAGAGACTTCTTGCACGTATCTAACAGCATTATCCCCATCAAAACCGGTATATCTATCTATAGGCTTGATTGTAGCGGCGTCTATCACAGCGAAGTCAACCGGAACACCCTTCTTGTCGCGTCTCACAGAAACAGCCACGCGATCTATGGACAGAATGTCGCGTGTCATCCTTTCGAGAACGTCTCCGAAATCGTCTGTACGCTCTTCGTGTCCTTGGAAATCCCGCCTGCCCGTATTTAAAAGCCATTTTTCAATGTCTCGTGCCACTTCCTCTTTCTTTTTTGATATCCTTTTGCTGTCGGAATAAATAACGCGAAATCCCTTCTCATCTTCCTTCTGGCTTATTCTCGCATAGGCCCGTATCTGGTCTGACCGCAACCGGAGAATCATTGAAACAATGATAAAATTCTTAGACAATCTTCTTAATATCGCGTAAGGAAGGCCTTCCTGTTTCTCTATTATTCCCCTTGCAGCATAATTCCCGGACAGCAGATTGGGTATTTCGATGTATCCCTTTAACGCGTTCTCGGTACCGCGAGATACGGCCGCTTTTTTCCCGGAAACAGGTCCGGTATACTCCAGCACAGGCATACCCAGAGAATTAATTACAAGTTTTGGCTCTATTCGTTTACGCTGTGATTCCATTCCATGTCTTTATGACACACCTGACGACATGCGGACAATCTTTTTTTCTGTCCGGGCATCCCCGCCTTTTGTCGCGATTCTCTCATATCCTATTCGCGCATAAGTAAATGCATGCGCAAAGTGGTCCGGACCTACATGACCGACAATCTGGCGAACTTTACCGCTTTTGTCTTCCATCTGGTACGACGATGCGAGTGACATAATATGTTTTTTGAACGTCTCCATGGTAGCGGTCTCAATAACAGGTATTTGTACCCGGCCTTCTTGGAAAATTGACATCGTCTCGGTTAATTCTACAACACGCGGTACGGTCACAATACCCTTGCTTTCGTCCCATCTTACGATTACAGACGAACGACTTACTGCATCTTGTTTACCTTCATTTGTGTCGTAGAATGAACCATAGCTCCTGTCTTTGAATTTCCGGTATAGTTTTGCATTGTGAGTTATTCCAATCCCGTTCGCGTCATTAACAATAATTTTCGGATTGAATGTGTCTATGACCTTCATTGCCAATTCAACGTGATTATCTGGCAATTCCCCAAAACCATATTTTTTAAGCGTGTCCCGAGCTATTCGCATAGCAAACACAACTCGTAACATCCCGTCAACCCCTTCTCCAACAACCACTATCCATGATTCCGACTCACCCCAATCGATTCCAACAGACGTATTCCGTATTGTGTTATTTTTCCGAAAAATATTCCGCCAGCCTTTATCGACACACTTGTTTACATCGCCTTCTGTAACGCGATTTGATTCGCCAATATGAGCATATCCCAAAACTTCATTAAAGAATTGCTGGACAAAACGCATTCTAAGATACCGCGCGTTGATTTCCTTCCCGGACCTCCACGGCGTCATAAAGCCAGTCACCATATAAGACGGATTTTTACCCTCTCTTTCCGGGTAAACAGGCACATAGAACGAAGTTTTCTCGTATTTTGGTGTTGTTCTATCAATGTATGCCTTGCAATACTTGCAGCCGATATAAACCTTATCGAGAAGCTCTTCCTCTTGCTCTCTGGAAACGGCCACACCTTTTTCAACAAAATTTATGAGGCTTTCCGGAAAACTCATTACCTGCACCTTCCCGCATTTAGGGCATGTGACGTGCCATTGATTTTGGCTGCCTGATTGGAATTCCTCATCTATACCCATATTCGGGAAAGTCGGAGTGCTTATGTATACCTTTTGTCCCGCATACTTTGAGTGATCCGTTGAAGCCTGATACACTTCTTTTATTTTGGGATTGTGGAAATTGTACTCGTCGAATACTATCTTGTCTGACGATGGTCCCCGGCCTCCGTATTCGTTGAATGCGCCGGCCACAGTATAAAAAGAATCTATGTCCGTTTTTACCTGCGTTAAATTGTATGGCTTTACCACCCGCCGCGAGATATTTTCTGATTCATTTATTGCCGCAAAGATTTTCTCTTTCGCCATTTGGTTTGCAACTGATGTAGTCGGGAAAAGATGCCGGACGTTAAAATATGGCTTATTACATACTTCGTATAGATTGCTGTTAATTTCTGCCTCTGAAAATTCTGACTGCCTGCATTTTATAACGGTTTTTGTCGGAGACATGTCGTTTATGTATTTTTTTAAATACGGTCTCGGCGCTCGCGAGAGATAATATCGTCCCTCGCTCTCTATCAACTTTAGACGTTTTCTGTCCTCTTCACCGGGATCAAACTTTATTCTGGCATACTCCCATGACCATTTTTCACCAAAAATTACCCGATTGTTTTCAATCCACTCCCAAATGTCTCCGCCCTCATAGCGATATTGAATCTGCTCTATAAGTTCTGTTAGATAGTCAATTGCTTCGAGAACGGCATGCTTGTTCTTTTTTTGAGGTGGCATTCATAAATCACATTGCAAAAATTATGTATATAACAATTGTCGCGGCCAAGGTGACCGCCGATGACGTCGCCGCGACCATAACAATACTGGATTTCTTTTGTTCGCGTGTGATTATAACCGCTTTCCCGTCTTTCACGCTGCATGATACGATATCCGGAATCTCTTGCTGTATTACGATATCAATTCCGGCTCTCTTCGCGTAAATCGTTAGAATCTTTTGTTTTATTTGACACGATTGCATGACAGTTTCTGCTTCCAATATCTCGCGATAACTTTCAGCATGCTCTTCCAGTCTGTCGCATGCTTGAACGTATCGCTGGAAGTCTTCTTTCTTGCTGTCCGGAACCCAATCCGGGACACGGGCGAACAATGCCGCACCGGAAAATATCATGATCACAAGAGACCGTTTCACTTTTTACCTTCGATCGCAGATAATCTGGCGTCTATTTTTTCAAACATTTTTTCCATTTTTGCCTCCGCTCGCTCATAGTTTTGAATCGACAATGTAATATAATCTCTAAGAGATTTTTGTTCGTAACTGATTCCTTGAATAAGCTTTTCGCTAACAGCGATTACTTCTTTCAATTCTGCAAACTTGGCATATATCTCTTTCGCTAAGCTTTCGTGCTCTTTATCGTTCTCGGAGATATGTCCGCGTATTTCTTTTTGCACGTCTAACAGATTGGTTTGGTTTTCGCCTGTCAAATCTTCAATTACATTGATTCTACTTTCGAGTCTGATAAACCACGAGACAAGACCAACGAGAGCGGTAATAATTGTAATTATAGCGATTGTAGAACCCATATATTCGTTTAACACGGCCATTATTCGGATCCCTCCAATTTGTCGACATACGCGGACAGCCTGTTTGCAAGATTCAAAGCTCCATCGTAACCCTTTCTGGCATTAATATTGCTTATGTATGACTTGCTTTTGGAAATTCGCTTGCTTAGTTCGGAAATGTTTATGCCCTGCTCTTCAGCCAGAAGATTTGCCGCTTTTAACGATTCTTCTATGACGACACTCATCTGGTTACCCATTTTAGTGATTTCTTTGGCAAGGCTTTCTTTGATTATGTCCCGAGCTCTGAGTTTTGTTGTCTGCATCTATCCTTCCTTCTTTATTGTATCTTTATATTTTCCCGTTATCATGTGTCAAACACATTTAGAGCGGCAAGTGTAACAACGTAGTCACGTCAAGATATACTGTAGTTAAAGCAATCGCGTCCCCGTCCGGCAAGTAGAAATGTGCGTCCACTGCAGCTATTGTTTGGCCGTCTTCCCGGTCATACAATTGTATTGATAACGGGTTTACCTGCTGATGGAAAAGCAATTCGATTTTTCGCATTGCCAATTCCATATAGAATTTGTATTCAGAATATCTCATATTCTTGAGTTCTTTTTCTTTTAGCTTTTTCGTGCAGCCTTGCGCGCCGCTTATTACCGCAGTCGCGGAGATCATGTACGCTAACATGTCCTCTTGTACTTTACTTTTGCCGCTTTCTTTTACTATATAAGTTGCTCTGGCCGCGCTGTCTCTGTATTTCTCTGTGTTTTGTTGCGCATACTTGATGGCAAATCCAGTTCCGCTGTCCTTCTCGTCTAAGGCATATTTTAGAAATTCCATTGTTATTTTTAATACTTTGTTCATTTTTCCTCCGTTACCGGCGGCTGGCATTTGTCTTTATGCCAACCGCCTGCTTGTTTACTCTTTGAATCGTTCGATATATTCTCTGATCGCCTTGGCTTTGTGGTATTCCGCGCTGCTTTCCGGATATTCTCCTGGGTCTTGAGCAAGCAATCTTTGGATATACGCATTGAATTTCGCTTTCATTGCCTCAACGTTTGCATTTTCTTGACTTGTTCCCGGCTCCAGATTTCCCTCAATGTTTGTGTCCATTGTCTTGGCTGGCTGACCAGAAGGATTTTCGCGAACGATTTCGGCTTTTGAGGATTCACTTGCTCTAAATAATTCCTCTGCCTTTTTCTTTGCTCTTTCTTCTATCTCCATTTCTTTGAGCAATTCTTCTTCAATCCGTTTTTTCTCTTCCCGTGCTTTTTTTGCCTCCATCTCTGCTTTTTCCGCTGCTTTCACGAGCTCGGATTGAATATAAGCATTGAATGCGTCATCGTCCATTTGCAAAAGAATGTCATCTGCCGGTATTAAAACGGACATCGATTGGAGCTTTTCTTTTCTGACAGGAAGAGCGAGCTCCCTTTTAATAAGAGTCTTTCTGTCTTCGAGAATTGCATCTGTATTCTCGATTTCCTTTTTGATTCTGGTTTCTTGGCTGACAATCGGTTCAATTATCTGCTTGTAAACTGAATCTACCGCTTTCCCCATTTTGAGGATATTTTCTTTCAAGCTTTTTCTTTCGTTATCAAGCTTTACTCGTATGCTTGCTGCGGCTCTTTGTGCCTTTTTTGCCTCTGCATACGATTCTTTATCGTCCGGGTCTTTAGCAGTCTGCCTTAAAAGCGATTCGTATGCCTCCGTAACAGACGCCATGTGCGGCGAATACGCATTCACAATTGCTATGGAAAGTTCCGGTGTTATCTTGTATTCTTGTGCAATACTCATACTCATTGAATGATTTACTTCTGTGCTCATTATTCATCTCCTTTTATTTGTATTTGTTATGTCCCTATGAATCAACATTACATAGGCTGTTAAGTATCCCGCAAAAAGCGATGACATCAATCCTACAGTATTATCTGCCATGTACGACGTTACCGCGACAGGCAATAACACAAACAGAACGATTACAATGTATATCGTTTCGTGGTCAAAACGGGTCTTCATCGTACATGCCTCCGTTGTTTGGTAATTCTTTTTTGCTGTCTAATATCTCTACTGCCTCTACCTGAATGCTTACGGAGCTTCGATTTGTGCCGGTTTTATCTTGCCAACGCTCTTGCTTTATGCTACCTTTTACAATCATTCTGGTCCCTTTCTTCACAAAATGGAGCATCGCTTCTGCATATTTCCCAAATATCCGGCATTCAAAGAAAGATACTTCATCTTCTTCTCCGCTTTTCTTTTTATTTGTGGCTATTGCAAATGCTCCAACCGAAAGTCCGGTGCTTGTTGCCTTTATCTCCATGTCCCTTGTTGCACGGCCGGAAATGATAACGGAATTTATGTTTGTCATCGGAGACTCCTTTCGCGTTCTCTTTCAAGCTCCACAGTCACATGGTGTGCCAGATCTTCGCTTTCCTCTATTTCTTTACGGATAGTTTCGCAATCCCAAACATTCCCGTAAACGCGCAATTCTTTGACAGTTAATTCCTCGGACAACTCGTCTCCGTCGTCCGGCGTCGGTCCGGTTTTCCAGCAATCAAAACATCCGGGCATGCCCTTTTTTATTCTGTAGACGACATCGGCTTCGATTTCTACTCCAAAAAGATATTGCCTTATTGTTACTGTATTTTCCATTCTATTCCTCCTTTCAATATCCCTTGCCATTCACAAGGTTGTGATACTGTCTGTGCGAGGAACAAAAAGTCAATACATTTTTTTATTTCATGATTGTTTTTTTTGCGGTTTTGTATTCTTTAATATCGTCCGATACGTCCCGCGAGCGAGTCTTGTCTTCTTCTCTGTTTTTATCTATCGTAGTTTCTATTCTTTGGCCGCTTTTTTTGAGAAACATGCCCGCTGTTACGGTTATAGCGAGAGATATCCATAACCAAACCTTTTTTATTACCTGCATTATTACGCTAAACATTGTTTACTCCTTGCGATTTTACCATTGGAATCATAGATTCCTTCATCGACAAGAGTATATTTTTTACTACTTCTGGGTCTTTGACATTTGCTGCCACAGCCTTTTGAAATATTGCAATCATTTCTCTTGCCTCTTTGGGCGTTATATTGTATTTGTCAGAGTATTTTATTGCCGCATGACGTTCTGCAACAAGAGATAGCCGTTCTATCATTTTGGTGATCTCTCCCATCGCCCACACTTTCTTACCTATATTGTCATCGTCCTCTTTCAATTGCTCGACAAGTTCCATATTCCTCGATATCAGAAGGCGCATTGTGAGAATTTCGGTTTGTAGCGTGTCAAACGATTCGCCACTCTCTCTATAATGTTTAAGAAGAAGTTCTGTTTTGTGTCTATATAGCTCCGTTCCGGGGAACACGGCTTGTAAATATGTTACAGTTTCCGGAATATATTTCCCTTTGTTTTCTGCCTTGTTCCTCATCTTTCTGGCTCTTTCACTTGCTTGCGCTTTCATAAAATCGCCACCTTTGCCTCATAGACGGATCCTTTTCAATCTTTGCTTTGAACTTTCTGTATATTGCATCAAAATAACTCATTATATGCAGAATGATCTCGTCCAGCATTGCATTATCGAAACTGTCCGAATTGTCAATGATGCCATCGCCAATCCGTATTACTGGAAACTGGTTTTCATTTATATATTTCCCGTAAAAAATTGCTGTCTGCAGAATAGAATCTTCTACTCGTTCATCTATTCTTGCCATAGCCTTCGTTTTGTACATAAAACCGTCCGGACGTTTTGTTCGCTCCGGGTTCAGAACGTACCGTCGGCCTTTCTTCCCGCATATTTCGTATATAGCGCTTTTACGTATCAGTTTCTCCAATATCTCGGACCTAATGCTATTATCCTTATAATAGCCATAAATAT
Source organism: Brevinema andersonii (assembly GCA_020722765.1). GTDB lineage: Bacteria > Spirochaetota > DYKD01 > DYKD01 > DYKD01 > DYKD01. The sequence continues at coordinate 9,491 of DYKD01000082.1, forward strand.
CTGGATATAATTCAAATAGCTCCTGCTCCGTTGTAGCTCTATCCTTCAACCAAAAGTTTTTCCACAATAGCGAAATCACGCCTCTGGTATAGCTCTTGCTCGCTTTTGCGTCAGTATGCTTTGGTAACTCAATCCAGTCTTCCGGAATAAACGTCCTTTTCATTCTGGGATTTCTTCTTCGCTTTCCTTCCCGGAAGAATGCTTTTTCTTGCTACTTATAACTTTTGCCTTGTTCTCTGTCTTTTCTTCAGCAAGTTCAGCATGCAAGCTCTCGTTTTTGTACAAAGTTAAACCGTCGGCATTCTCAATTCTGTGCAATACAAGCTTGTTAAGTTGGATTGGAGTAATAATTCCACCATCGTCAACGATATAGGCAAAGGTTTCCCACAATTTCAAAACTCGATAAGAATCCTGCTTACGGAAATTGGCAGGCATGGTGGAATAAGGATCAGAAATTGGTCGTACATATAGTATTTGCATAGAGCATTTTATCCCACGCGTTTGTGCGCGTCAACCGTTTTTATGGTTACGGGCGCTCAAATAATAGCATACTTGTGCTGGAAACCGCAGTCCCAATATAATACCCATCGCCGACGGTATTGCGTACAACACCGTCTACGGAATAATATTTCTGCCCCGGCCATAATCCAGAAAAAGCATTCGACACAAGAAAATGTGTAGGTACGATTTCTCCGGTATTAGCGTCGTTTGCAGCAACTCCTATATAAATACCTTCAATGTCCAGAACGATTGCAGTGCCTTGATCGGAATTGCCAACGTCTTTGTACGCAACAACCGCGCGGGTGTCCGTTAGACGTGTGATAGAAATGCTG
>DYKD01000277.1 GCA_020722765.1 Brevinema andersonii
AGTTCTTCGTCTTCGAGCAGTGGGGGTCCAATTTTACCTTGGGCAACATCTGGAACATCATCATCTGGCACTACATCATCATCTGGTACTTCATCATCATCTGGCACTTCATCCGGCTCTGCTCTTTGTGATTCCAGCAATATGGGGAAACTTCCAGAGTGGTGCAGAGATTGTGGCACTCCAAACTGTGCGGATTACCAAGGGTGGTGTGATGAAACAGACGGTGCCTATAATGGTTTTTGTAATTCTTCGTTGGATTGCTACCAGGGAGTTTGTACAAAGACTTGTCAGACAACATCAGACTGTGGCACTGGCAAAACATGCTACGATGGACATTGTTTGTATGCCTGCACAGATGACGCTTCTTGTCTGCAGTACAGGTCAAATGGCACGCTTAAATGCAACAATGGGTATTGCACCCAGCCCAGTTTGTAAATTTGGAGGGCGCTAATATGAAAAAAAGTTTTTTGAGTTGTGTTGTTGCCTTGGTTATAGCCCAGTCAGTTACAGCCATCGCTGATGATTCTGTCAATATCAACCTCCAGTCGTCTTCTGTTTCTGTTCAGAACACAGATACTGTTTTTATTCGTAATATTGACGTACAGTTTCAGGGGAATAATTACACATGCGATGTTCCGTTTAAATGGAATGCAACCAGCTATGTGTTTCAGATAGATACAGGCGCTACTTGTGTTGCGGTAACTGATGCCAAGAAAGTCAGGGTGCATGTATCTGACAGCATAACAGGCTTGCCAGTGGCTAATGCAGTAGTGGAAATAGGGACAAAGCAGGGCACTTCAGATAGTGATGGAAACGTTTACTTTACAACGCTGACACAAGGTGATTATTCAATGTTTATCAGTGCCTCTGGCTATCAGAGTGAAAGTGTATCGTTTAATCTTTCAACATCTAATAAGTATTTAAATCTTGCGCTTTCTAAATAACGAACAGATCATATTCAATAACTACAGCGCTCTTAGCCTGGCTGGTAAAGAGCGCTTGTTTATCTCCAGAATACTTGTTGATTATTGGGTTTGTTTTTGCAGTAAGTTCTGGAATGGATTTGTATTTGGTGGGTTCTTAGGAGAGGCCTTGATGTTTTTAGGTCCTCCAAATATCTGTTCTGCCTGTTGCGCAGGAGTTTCAGGTTTAGTTTTGTCAGTAGGTTGAGACACTTGTGTTTTTTTGTTTTTTTCTGTCTCCTGAACATTTGGGGATGGTTGGGCAGCTAAGGCCATATGGAATATGCCAATTGAAAGCGCAATCCCTGCTAAAATAAGTCCCTTTTTCATTTTTTACCTCACAGGTTGAGTTATCATTTTAATTTTGAATATCAATTAAAACAAAGTACAATATATGTAGTTGATTTTCAATAAGTTACGGGAAGTTCCCTTACCATTGTGTCAAAAAAGGATGGGCATTTTTTAGTTGACACCTTGGAAATAAAACAAAAGTTCAGTTTCTGTAACAGCGTGAAATGGTTGCCACAAAATATGTCCTTTTGTCATTCGTTGAATGACTTCCCTTGCTGGTTTTGTTCTGTAGTATT
>DYKD01000278.1 GCA_020722765.1 Brevinema andersonii
GAAGTCGTAACAAGGTAGCCGTAGGAGAACCTGCGGCTGGATCACCTCCTTTCTTAGGAGTAATTTTTTAGGAATTTAATTGTTCCAAAAATTTTCCTATTAATGGTCAATTTTAGAATAATGTAACTGCTATTTAGTTTTGAGAGACCAAGCTAGTGTTAATTTGGTTTTGTATGGTTTAAAAATGCTGGCTTGGGCCTATAGCTCAGGTGGTTAGAGCGCACGCCTGATAAGCGTGAGGTCGGAAGTTCAACTCTTCCTGGGCCCATTGAGAAAAGTTTTTTTGGTCTTTGAAAATTACATAGGAGAAATGATCTTTTGAGATTCTCAGACATTGGTGTTGTTAAGCTACTAAGGGCTTATGGTGGATGCCTTGGTACTGAGAAGCGATGAAGGACATGGTTAGCTGTGAAAAGCTTCGGGGAGTCGCTAAACAGGCTTTGATCCGGAGATTTCCGAATGGGAGAACCTATTTAAGTAAACCTTAAATATTGCATACTGAATACATAGGTATGCAAGGCAAACGAAGGGAACTGAAACATCTTAGTACCTTTAGGAAAAGAAATCAAAAGAGATTCCCCTAGTAGTGGCGAGCGAACGGGGAGGAGTTCAAACCATATATGTGTAATAAGCGGTAGCTCTTGCATATATGGAGTTGTGGGAGTTTCTGGGTATATCTACCGGTATATCGAAGAGTTACAAAAAAAAGAGTGAGCAGAATTTTCTGATGACGAGAGCCATAGATGGTGAAAGCCCAGTATGCAAAGCTCTTTTTCTCTTTGAAATTTCCCGAGTACCACGAGACACGGGTAATCTTGTGGGAAACTGGGAGGACCATCTTCCAAAACTAAATATTACTCAGTAACCGATAGTGAATAAGTACCGTGAGGGAAAGGTGAAAAGAACCCCAATGAGGGGAGTGAAACAGAACCTGAAACCATATGCCTACATACAGTCGAAGGGCTATGTTCTTTGAACACGCCTGACGGCGTACCTTTTGCATAATGAGCCAGCGACTTATTCTGTGTAGCGAGGTTAATCCAAATGGTGTAGCCATAGCGAAAGCGAGTCTTAAATGGGCGATAAGTTACATAGAGTAGACCCGAAACCTGGTGAGCTAGGTATGGCCAGGATGAAGCAAGGGTAATACCTTGTGGAGGTCCGAACCGACTTGGGCTGAAAACCGAGCGGATGAGCTGTGTCTAGGAGTGAAAGGCTAATCAAACCTGGAGATAGCTGGTTCTCCTCGAAAGCTATTTTGGTAGCGTCTGATAGATGAATACAGGAGGTAGAGTACTGGATGGGCTAGGGGTCCCACAAGACTACCAAACCCAACCAAACTCCGAATTCTTGATATTTTGACTATTGGAAGCAGAATGTGGGGGATAAGCTTCACATTCAAAAGGGAAAGAGCCCAGATCGTCAGCTAAGGTCCCTAAATCTGAGCTAAGTGGGAAAGGATGTGTGAGCGCATAGACAGCCAGGAGGTTGGCTTAGAAGCAGCCATCCTTTAAAGAAAGCGTAACAGCTCACTGGTCAAGCGA
>DYKD01000279.1 GCA_020722765.1 Brevinema andersonii
TCTATGAAGATCGTGCATCCTGGGACTCAACCAAAAAGAATGCAAAACACTCTAGAACCTATATTGGGAAAATGGTCGACAATGTGTTTGTTCCCAATAAGAAATATCTTCTTGAACGTGAACTTGAAGCAGCAAAAGCAGAGAAGTCAGGGCCTGTTCTGTCAACAGTCAGCACTCGTGAATTTTATGGAGCGACCTATCTGTTTGACCAGATAGGAATAAAACTCGGTATTAACGATGACTTGCAGCGCTGCTTTCCTGATTTTTGGAAACAACTGCTCTCCATTGCCTATTATTTGATTCTTGAGGACAAGAATCCATTAAGCCGATTCCCACGATGGGCACAGAGTCATCGCCATCCCTATGGCGCATCTATTCCTTCTCAACGATCGAGCGATCTGTTTGGCGCAATAACAGAAGATGCCAAACAGAAATTCTTTTTACTGCAGGCGAAACGAAGACTTGAGACTGAGTATCTTGGCTATGACACAACCTCCATTTCATCGTATTCCGAGCTTATTAAACAGGTACGCTATGGGAGAAACAAAGATCACGAACCGCTTCCACAGATAAACCTTGCAGTATTGTTTGGACAAACATCGCGACTTCCGGTGTACTACAGAAAGCTTGCAGGCAATATCACTGATGTTGCGACTGTCAAACGATTACTTGACGATCTTTCATTCCTGGAAATCGGCAAGGTAAAGCTTGTCATGGATCGCGGCTTTTACAGCGAAGACAATATAAATGCTCTATTTGCAAAGCACTACAAGTTTCTTATTGGTGTAAAAAAATCGCTTCGCTTTGTTAAAGATGTCCTGGATGATGTGCGGGAATTGATGAAAACCAGGGCTTATTATAGCGCTGAGTACAAGCTAAATGCCTATGGCAAAACGATCGAATGGGCATATAAAGTAAAGAGACCTCGATCTGGGGCAATGGAGACTGGAACGAGAAGGGCTTATCTTCATCTCTACTTTAGTGACCAAAAGGCAGTTGATGACAAGGCCACATTCAATGCGCTTCTTGATACGTTAGAAGAAGAAATCAAAACTAACCGACGAACAGAGGAACACGAAACCCTCTACAATACGTATTACGATATCAGTACCACACGAATACGCGGTACCGTGATTACTCCCAAACAAGATGCGATTAGTGCAGTAGAAAAAAATTATGGGTACTTTGCGCTTATGTCGAATGACATAAAAGATTCTATAGAAGCACTCAAGGTCTATCGGTTAAAAGATCTATCGGAAAAAGGTTTTTACAATATTAAAGAAAGGCTTTCGATGCGTCGAACCTCTGTTTCATCAGAAGAACATCTTGAAGGCAAGCTCTTTGTGCAATTCATAGCACTTATCTATCTATCCTACATTGATAAGGCCATGAGCGATCAAAAGCTGTATAAAACGATGACGATGCAGGAACTCTTGGATGAGTTTGATGTCATTGAATGCTTTGAGCATCCTGGGCATAAGCTTCATTTCGGTGAGATAACGAAAAAGCAAAAATCTCTTTATACTGCCATGGGTGTCGAAGT
>DYKD01000280.1 GCA_020722765.1 Brevinema andersonii
AGGGGCAATTCATTGAAGAAACCATCCGCTCGGTGTTGCTGCAAGGCTATCCCAACCTGGAATACATCATCATAGACGGGGGGAGCACAGATGGCAGTGTCGAGATTATCAAAAAATACGAACGGTGGCTCGCATATTGGGAAAGCAAACCTGACGGGGGGATGTATGATGCTATCAACAATGGTATACAACTGATTACAGGAGATCTAATTGGCTTTTGCAACGCTGATGATTTCTACGAAAAGGGAGCATTCTGTGAAGTTGCCCATATCGCTGGAGAAAGTAAAACGAGTTATTTGATTTGTGGTGATTGCAGAATGTTTGTAATGAAGAGTGGATATAGGCAGATTTCCAACGTATTCAAGGCACCTGAGAGTGAGCGTCTTACCTTTCAATCAATTCCGTTCATCAATCCGTGTTTTTTTTCTCGGCATTTACTGAAACATACAAGCTCTTTCGATGCAGTGTATCGCATTGTAGGTGATTTAGACTTTATCATGAGAGTGGCCCTCTTTACACCTCTCATAAAAAAAACCGGGACGGTCACATATAATTATCGCCTCCACGAGGCAGCTCTTACTAACACTGTTGCGGGTGTTCAAAATCCTGATTGGCCGCTTGAGGTGAGACGGTTATCTCTTCAATGGTTGAACAATAAGTGGCTTCCTCTTGAGGCTAAGCGTTTCTGTGAGAACTTGCTTGCAAAAGCTAACCTTCGGCTTGCCACACTGAGTATTCGGGACCAACATTGGGAAAATGCTCTGATGTGGTTTTGGGAAGGATTGAGACATGCTCCTTGGCCTATGCTGTTCAGAACGATCAGATATTTTTATATAAAATCGAAACGTCGAGTGCAGGGTGGGTTCAAAGGCCTTCGAAGCTCTGATGCTTTCAAGAGCAAATGATGAAACCACTTTTCACTGTCATCATCCCAGCGTATAACCGGGCAGGATTGCTCCCGCGTGCAATCAACAGTGTGTTGAGTCAGACCTGGCCGGATTTTGAGTTAATCGTAGTGGATGATGGCTCCACCGATAATACCCAAGAGGTCATGTCGACGTTTTCTGATGGCCGAATCCGTTATATTCAGTTGCCATACAATAAAGGTATGAATGCTGCGCGAAACGCCGGAATCCAAGATGCGATAGGAGATTGGATTGCCTTCCTGGACAGTGATGATGAATATTTACCTAAGGCATTGGAGATAATGCAATGGTACATTCATCAGGCTTCAGAACCAACAAAGGCGATTTTCTTTCCCTTCCATAATGCTGATACTGGATGCATAACGGGAGTTCTGAATAAAACGGATGATCAACCAGTGATCATACCTTACGAAGAAATGGTGTTGCGGAAGCACAGCAATGGTGATATGGTAAAGTGTGTGTCCAGGAGCATCTTTCAGGAAGGTTTGCGTTTTTACGAAGGTGTGAATGGTTTTGAATCACTGTTGTGGACAGAAATTGCCAAGCGATGGCAGATTATGTATGTCAATGAAATTATAGGAATTGTCCATTACGATTCGCCCGCCGGAGAC
>DYKD01000281.1 GCA_020722765.1 Brevinema andersonii
CCTCACCATCAGCCGCGAGTACTTTGCTTATCGTGATTATTCGCAAGTGCTGGAAGTGTACGTGAAGTGAATCAATAACGTTATCGGAAATCATATAAGTTTTGAATATGGCGGACCTTATCAAAGATTTACTTCCCTTCATCAGGCATTGGATATGCAACCTAAAAGAGAATATTTTGAATTTTTTAGCGCGGAAAAAGCAAAATTTAGAATTGGATGGAAAAGACCTACAACTCGTTGCACAGTCTGAATATTTTGATGCCCAATGGTATTTACAACAATATCCCGATATTGCCCGGGCAAACATACCTCCCGCACTTCATTACCTTTTATATGGCGGGTTTGAAGGACGTAATCCGAGCAATGCTTTCTCCAGCAATCTCTATTTGCAGAACCATCCACAGTTGATAGAAACGCACATCAACCCTCTGGTTCATTACTTACGCCACAAGCCTGCTCAAAGTTCAAAAACGCCTTTGTATTTACACGTTGGGCTTCATAAAACAGGCACAAGCGCCATTCAAAAATTATTGCGCAGTCACGCCGATTGCTTACAAGGGAAGGGATTTTATTATCCCCCAGACATATACGAAGGCGATGCTCACCATGGACTGCCATCTATCTTGCGGCAAAGCGCAAATTTAGAAAATCTTCACGAGGCAGAATCTTGGCTTACAAATTGTCACCTCTACTGTCAAGCCCATGATTTATCTTTGTTGCTCAGTAGTGAAGTTTTTTCTGAACCCATACGCTATGATGTCCTTGCGCGTTTGTTACAACCCTTTGATGTTACTGTGATTTTATACATTCGAAGGCAAGACTTGCTTATTGAAAGCGTTCTTAATCAGATATTGAAAGGTAGGCAGGATATTCGCCCCGATGACGTTTGGATGGATTTTGACCCGGTATACGTAGTTGACTTTACAAAACGCATCGAGCAATGGCGCTTTATCTTACCAAAGAGTAAAATAGTCTTATCGCGTTATGGAATTTCATCTCGCAAGCGCCCGCTAGAAGTAGATTTTTCAGATGCACTGGGAATTAAATCGAGCTGCTTGTCAGATAAGCAAACCGAAACAGTGAACATTTCCCTTTCCTTATATGAATTTACGATTTTGCGCCGATTGGCGCAAAAAGGATTGTTAGCATCGCGAGCCGCACTGGAGCAGGCGCGTATCAATTTATCAGAGAAAATTGCAAAATATCAGATTGCTGACGGGCCAATGGTCGGCAACTACTTTAGCCTGGAAGTACGGCAGCGTATTATGGATATGTATTCTGTTTCGAACGAACGTATTCGAGCTGAATTTTTTCCGCAAGACCAAAATCTCTTCGTTCCCTTAGAGCCAAAAGTCGGATTGAAAATAGACCCGAACATAGTACAGATGTTGGAATCCGAAATGATACAAAACTTTCCGAAAGAGCGACCCCAATGATACTCACATATCATAAAGTTCATCCCGAAAATAAGACTATTTGGTGGGTCACGCCCGATAGTTTCTACCGTCAGATGGCTGATTTGCGGTCCAAA
>DYKD01000282.1 GCA_020722765.1 Brevinema andersonii
GATAATCGTCGGCTTTCGATAGTCGATATTCTTGAACAAGCTGTCTTTGTAAAACCTCACGCAGTCTAGGATCGTTTTCTTCACTTCACCCTTCCGGGTGGAATAGCTAAGCGAGCCTAGTATTGTGATGTTTTCTTTAACTTTTTTCTTTTTTTCTAGCTGACTCAATTTTACATCGCCGTCGACACCTTGAAAAATTGGCACTTTGACAAGTTTCCCTTTAAACCGTTCTCGATCAACCCAAACGTTTTTAAATTTAATATTAAACGAATACCCTTCGCCAATCTGCTGGAAATTGGCGTCAGTTATATCCGCATCCCTGACAAATTTCACTTCTGGAATATTATTTCCCGTCGCATTTTCTCTGCAACTAAGGATCATCAGTGAAAACGCGATGGATAAATATAAGAGTGTACAAAAATAAATTTTACTACTTGAATACCCACCCGCCATATACATTCCTCCAACCTCGTTTTGTTAAACCACCTTCTTTCCAAACTGAATACTCAATTACACCATTATCATTATATCTATAAGCTTTTAATGAAGAGGCATCAATATACTTATCCCCTTGAAAGCCAACATCATGGGTAAGAAATCTGAATCCATCATTGCTGAACTCATAGCCATATACTACTTCCTTGTGGTTTTGTAACATTATACCCACCGGATTACCACCTTCAAGCTCTGTGATGATTGATTTCAAGAGCGTCTCCTTATTTGTTGCATCAAGAAATGAAATTTTCCCATTGTATCCAGCCATGCTTACCAGCTTGTTATGGTCGTTCACCGTAAAGTCACTTTCAACAACGGGTTTTCCATCCTTCGTATAAGTATTTTGTGCCTCGTGGTAAATCTCGGCTTGATCGACATCTTTTCCAGTTTTGTATCCCGCGATGGATAAGTCAGTGCTGAACACACATGCTGTTAAATGCCGTATCGGTGCAGTCCCTCTTAGTTCTTTTTGAGATTCACCTTTAAATTTCTTAAGTACATGCCGAACTTTCAAATCCATTTTCAAATCTTTTTTCCACTTCCGCATGTCCGCAGCCATTTTATCTGAGATTGATCGCACATCTCTATCGACAACCATTTGTTCCGGCGTCCTCGTGGCAAACAGGCTCTTCACCCCCGCAATCGCCTTATTCACCAGCGTCTTCGCGCCTTCATAGACGAAATTCAATCCTGCCGCGATGCCGCCGCCGATCCTGCCTAGGTCTTTGCCGATTAGCTCAAATTCACGTTCAAACGACTTGCCGATGGTTCCTATATCACCGAAGGCTTTTGCAAAGCCGTCGAGCATCTTTTCTCCCACACCCATCTTGTCATTTGCAAGCCTGGTGTCTTCATTAATCGGTCGTTCCACTTCTTCATAGGTAATGACCTTTTCCTGTACCACCACTACCTTGAATGGAATGGCATTGGATGCCATTGTACCAAAAATACTGTCACTGGAAGTTCCCTCCCGTACCAAAACTTTTCTATTCCTATAACTTACTTTTTGAACTTTTACTTTTTCGGTCTTGGTG
>DYKD01000083.1 GCA_020722765.1 Brevinema andersonii
GAATTTTTACATTCACTTTTATAAATTATCATAGCACGTAACACGACGGTTAAAGGAATATACATGAAAGCAGGAATACTTGGAGCAGGAAGCTGGGGAACAGCGCTGGCTGTCCAACTGGCTAAAAAAAATGAAATTAAGGTCTGGGAATTCGACGCGAAACAGGTCCAGATCATCAATGAAACAAGAACAAATGAGAAGTTCCTTCCAGGCATCAATCTTCCGTCTAACATCTCCCTTACAACTGATATGGCAGATGTGGTCAATAAAAGCGATGTCATATTCTTCGTTGTTCCTTCACATGTCCTTCGACAAGTAGCCAAACAGGCCTCCAAACTGGATTTTTCGTCTAAACACATAGTGTCCTTGGTCAAAGGACTGGAAGACAACACATATAAACGTATGACCGAAATCATAGAAGAGGAAATAAAAAAATTCTCCACTATTTCAGCCCTTTCAGGTCCCAGTCACGCTGAAGAAGTAAGCAGGAATGTGCCTACAGCCATCATTTTAGCGTCCAAAGATGTTGGAAAAACAAGTTTCATGCAAAAAGAAATGTCCACGGAATCCTTCAGAGTCTACTTGAACCATGACATACTTGGAGTGGAACTTGGTGGTGCTGTTAAAAATGTAGTTGCCATTGCTGCAGGAATTTCGGATGGTCTTGGTTTTGGATCCAACACAAAATCCGCACTCATCACACGTGGTATGGAGGAGATGAAACGCCTTGCGGTCAGTATGGGCGCTGATGAACGGACGCTCTTTGGACTTAGCGGTATTGGAGATCTCATTACCACATGCATAAGTAAATTCAGCAGGAACAGGCATGTAGGTGAAGAACTGGGCAAAGGTCGGAGTCTGGAAGAAATCCTCTCAACCATGGTCATGGTTGCCGAAGGAGTACCAACAACACTTGCAGTCTTTAACCTAAGTAAAAAAATGAACATTGAAATGCCAATCACAGAATCTGTCTATAACATACTATACAAGAAGTCAAAACCCTCAGACGAGGTTCAAAATCTCATGGGAAGACCAGGCAAGGAAGAATTCAAATGACACGGGAAGACCTGTACTCAAAAATGAAAGAGACAGGACTTTCACATGAGGCATCCAAACAGTCTGTGGATACGTTCTTTGATCTTGTCTCTTCAACACTTGAGAACAAAGGAAAAGTCAATATCAAGAATTTCGCTTCATTTGAAACAAAAGAAAAAGGCAGCATCAAGCATAGAAAAAAAACAACCGGGGAATTGACTGTGTTGCCAGCAAAAACCATTATCCGTACAAAATTCTCGAAACAGCTCAGGGATCTTGTAAATGCCAGTTCACTAAAAGGGAAAAATCCATGATCCTCCCGAATCTTCCTGACAAACGTTACTTCACAATAGGCGAGACCAGTGACGTACTGGATATAAAACCTCACATGCTCCGCTACTGGGAACAGGAATTTCCGGTCTTACGTCCTCGAAAAACACCAAAAGGACACAGGCTCTACACAAGAAAGAACCTTGAGGTCATCCTTCGCATACGTGAACTTCTTTATACAGAAAAATTCACAATTGAGGGAGCGAAAAAGAAACTCAACTCAGAATTCCGAGGCGAATCTGTTTCCCTTCTAGACAGGCGTTATCAGACAGAAAAACTGAAGATGGTCAAAACAGAACTTAAGAAAATACTAGACATGCTCATAGACATGGAAAACAACGATAAGAAAAGTCTTGACACGGAGGGAGAAGCCAAATGAAAGTCCTTGTCATCAACGGTCCGAACTTGAACTTACTGGGACAGAGGGAACCGGAAATCTACGGAAACTACACTCTTGAAAAGCTGGAATCAGAACTGGTCTCTGAGGGTAAAAAAGCGGGACATGATGTGGAATGCTTTCAATCTAATTCTGAAGAAAAAATACTGGATTTCCTACATAAAAGAATCGGGCAAGCAGACTGGCTGATCATCAATCCTGGAGCCCTGACACATACAAGTATAGCATTGCGGGATGCCATTCTTGGAATAAAAATAAAGACTATTGAAGTCCACATCTCGAATATTTTCAGCAGGGAAGAATTCAGGCAGAAATCATTTATTTCAGACATTGCCATTGGTGTCATATCGGGACTTGGAGTGAAAGGATATTTTCTTGCTTTGGACTATATCAAAACATGAGCAGGCTTACAAGTATGATCTACAGCACGTTCATCGCACCTTTGAAGAGTTATAATACCAGAAAATTTGAGAATGGCTATTTTAAAAGATATAATGACCTGTCTCAACTGGAAAAGAACGACTATTCTTTACGTGCCGCACAATATATAAGCTATTTGGATAAAAAACCCAGTACCTTACTGGATGTTGGATGCGGTACAGGACTTCTTTTAGAAGGTTTTTTTAAACTTGGCATTGATGTTTATGGGACGGAAATCTCTGAAGAGGCAATTAACTTTGCTTCCCCTACCCTAAAAGGAAAAATCTCGAAAGGAAGCATACTGGACATACAATATCCAGATGACCATTTTGATACTGTGACTTGTGTGGATGTACTTGAACATATTCCCTTAAGGGATACTGATAAAGCCCTAAAAGAACTCTATAGGGTCACAAAAAAAAATCTGCTCCTTGGAATCTGCCTATGGCATGAAAGGAACGCAAGAACGGATCCAACACATATCAACCTTCATTCCAGACGTTTCTGGTTGAAAAAACTAGCCAGCATGGGCTTCACTTTATCTGATATGAAAGAAGAAAAGTCATTCCCTGAAAATCATTTCCTTATAATCAAAGCGGAATAAAAAGATCCGCGGGAACAATTAAAGACAGAAGGGCTCAAAAAAAGACAGTCCCCAAAAATCATGTGCCTAAGTGTTTCTGCTCCAACCATTCCACAAAAGCATCAATTCCAGTGTTGACCTTACAAGATATCTCAAAAACCGGTACCTCCGGTTTAATCGTTCGTATTCCCTTATAAAAATAATCCTTATTAAATTCGATATGTGGCAATAAATCCATTTTCCCAAGAATGACCGCATCAGCCACTTCAAACATAGAAACATACTTATAAGGTTTATCATCTCCTTCTGGCACACTAGCTAACACAATCCTTAAACTCTCACCAAGATAAAATGAGGCTGGACAGACCAAATTACCGACATTTTCAATAAAAAGAAGTGAATTTTCTTCAGGAGCAAGAGAACCGAGACATTGCGATATCATATTGGCATCCAGATGGCAGCCTCCTGCCGTATTTATCTGAAAAACAGACGCACCTGCTTTCTCAATTTTTTCAGCATCAATACTAGAAGCAATATCCCCTTCTATTACAAAAATCTTACGTTTCCCTTTTAGCATTTCCATAATTTTTAGTATGAGCGTTGTTTTTCCAGCTCCTGGTGAAGCCATGATATTTACGGCCTGGATACGCTTATCCGAGAACAGTTTCCTGTTCTGCTCCGCGATTTTCTGGTTCCCTTCCATCAATGTTTTCATCACTCTAATTTCCATCGTAAGCTCCTATTCTAGTTCTACGCTTTCTACTAAAAACTCCCTACCCTTACCAGTGAAACGTGACTCCCCACCGCATTTCGGACAATCAAAAGAACCTTTGGGACGGGGGAATACATTCCTACATGAGAGGCACTCGAGTTCCGCAGGTACCTTTGTAAATTCAAGACGTGCTCCCTCCGCAGGAGTCCCTTCACTCAAAATGTCAAAAAAAAGCTGGACAGACTCGTCAAATACAGAGGACAATTCCCCTATGCGCAAATGGATTACAGTTACTTTTTTTGCACCTGCTTTTTCCGCTTCTGCAACCGCAATCCGGACAACATCCTGTGTCAATGGATATTCATGCATTTTATTATTTCTTCTTTTTCTTGTCTTTCTTTTCCCCCACACCCAGGGCTTTTTTCCCTTTTTCCACGGCTTCTTTGCTTTCTTTTTTAAATTTCTTTTCAATCCTGTCTGCTTCTTTCTGAATATCCTTTTTCTTATTTTTCGATTTTTTTTTACTGTCTACTTTCTTGTCATTTGAAACAGCTTTTAGATCTTTCTCGACCTTCTTTGACGTTTTTGAAAGATCCTTAGAAACGCTATCCATTGATTTTTCAACATCCTTGACAACTTGCTTTCCTGCTTTCTTTATCCCTCCAAGAACGTCTTTTTCTCCCCCCTTTTCAGCCATGACAGGAAATCCTGTTAATAACAGGAAATTCAAACTTAAAACGAAAACAATCAATGCAGCTTTATGCATATAGACACTCGCCTCCCAATAGGATTATGACTGCCTATATAATATAACAAATCAAGATTATACTTGCAAAATAAAATTAAAAAATCTTTCAACCAACCAATAGGAACATATCAAAAGGCAAAAAGAGTTCATAAACATTTCCTGGCTACATATTACAGACAGGACGCAAGGAAGTGACCTCTGCATCCTGTCAATACAACGCCTTAAATTATACGATTACTTGCAAAGAAACACTGTCAGCTCCGCTGCAATCCTGTTGATGGCGCCTGTCATGTAATCCTTATCAGCAATCTTCTGCTTGAGAAGCTGGATTTTGGGTTTTCCAGCTTTCTTGATTGAAACTTCCTTGTTCATGATAAACCATCCTTTAAAAAATATTTTCCATATAATCGACTTTCATTTTTCCATCATCCTCTGTCAATACAAAAGCAGCATCAAACCTGCAACCCTCACAGGGACCCGTGTACTGCTGCAGGAACCATTCTCCACAAAGTTCCAGTTTTTCCTGCTTGATCTCATCAATCGAATCAACAGCACTCCATGATTGGGATGCTTTTCTGGTCTTAACTTCCACGAAACAGAGCGTATTATCCGGAGTAAGCGCAACAATATCGATTTCCGCATTCTTGGAATACCTGAAATTCCTTGTCAATATTCGGACTCCCTGGGCAACAAGATGGCGGGCGACTTCATTCTCACCAGCTTGCCCAACTTCCTTTTGGTTCATGTTAGTCAGCAAGTCTGAATCCAAGCTCTTCCTCCGAAACAACCTGTGTAATAAACAATTTACGTTCATCGCAGAGATTCAAAATGATATTTTTATCCGTCATCTTGTCTCCGAACTCATTGACCAGAAGTTTGACGAATGGTTTAAGTTTAGCTTCCTCATTGACCTCTACAACAATTCCTACACACTTATTATTCAACTTGACAAGGGTTCCAATAGGATAAATACTCATCGTCATAACAAAAATCTGGATAATCTCAGGATCAAACTTCAGATTTGCCTGGCTGATAATCTCACGCAAAGCAAGATATGTATTCAGCTTATTCCTATATTCTTTTTCTATGGCAAGGGCAGAATAGACATCTCCAACCGCAATAATACGTGCATACTCACTGATATCATGACCTTTGATGCCTCGTGGATAACCTGTCCCATCAAAATTTTCATGATGTTCAAGAGCCACTAACTCGATTTGAGCACCTGCTTTCACCTCTTCTCTCAATATCTTATAACCAAGAAGAGGATGGGTCTTAACCTGTTGCAGTTCCTTTTCAGAATACTTCCCCTTTTTGTTGGGAAGGTCTCCAGGGAGAAAAAGCATTCCTGTATTATGGACAAGAGCGGCTTTTGTGATCTCCTGAAGTTTTTCCGCAGAATAACCCATTTGCCTTGCAATCAACAATGAAAAAATCGCAACGCTCAGGGAATGAGAAACAAGGTAATCAAAAGTATTTCTCATGATAACCAGGTTCATGAGAATCGATTTTCTCTGGTTTAGTTCGGATAAAATCGTAGCAGTAATAGATGCCACTTTCTGCTCATCAATTTCCTTGAGAGATTTGAATTTTGAAAGTAATAGTCTAGTTTTCTCAAGCATATCATGATAGGAGATCTTGCACTTTTCCCTGTTTTGGACTATATTTCTGAATAAATCATTAATATTCTTCTCTACCTTCATCTTCAACACTTTTTTACTAAGCACTGGAGTCTTTGTTCCAATCATAGTCCCTTCAGAATAAACTTCCAGGATATTCCAACGTGTCAATCTTTCAATATCCGCTGTCTTTAGGATGACATTTGCTCCAATCAGCAAACTATTGTTCTTATCCATATAAACCGGAGCTGTGAAAGACATCCCCGCCTTAAGATTTGCAGTCATGTAAGTATTCATACGCTTCCCCCTTTCCCTTTTTCCATTCCCTTATCAATACCCATTAATTTGCTAAAAATAATTGCAGTTGCCTTATATAATTCAGATGGTATTTCAGACAGCAACGATGTCTTCATCAAAAACGGTAAAAGCCCTTTATTTTCAATTACTGGGACACCATGTTTCTTAGCCAGACTGATAATCTGATCTGCAATCTGACCTTCCCCTTTTGCCATGACCAGAGGGGCATTATCCATGGAGATGTCATACCGCAATGCAGCGGCCTGTTTCTTTTTTTGCATGGTCACACCGTTAGATCAATTTTTTTGATTTTTTTAGAAGAAAAGGAAGACATGTCCTCAGGCATGTGGAAAAATGAAAGCACTACATTCTGCATGACATCAGCTCCTTCGAAGGTCAACGATTTTCGAAGAAGATCAAGTGTCTTATCATCCACGGTGCCTATAGCCACTGACCGCAAACCCGAACCTTCAACATGTTCAAGTTTTACAGTCACTGTCTTAAGGATTGGAAATTCAGCGACAAGAACCAATTCGGTCACATCGCCATTCCCAAAAACCTGGATGGACATCTCCATCGACTTCCAATCGTTGTCCTCATTCTCCTTCCAGAACAGGGTGTAAAAATCAGCTGAATACGCCTCTAAAGCCACTGACTTTACAATGTTCAGGTCCAGGATCCGAATGAGCATCTCAGTGTCTGTTGTCTGGTGTCCACCATCCAACTGCAGTTTCCTGAGTCTCGACAGAAGATATTTAATATGTCCGAAGGCCTCTTTTTGGTCCTTCGTCAGCCGCAGTAAATAATCCGGGCTGAATAAAAGAGCAATATTCTCAAGAAAGCCCACATGTCTCCTATCCAGGGAACGGAGCATTCCTTGCAACACAATACCATCTTCGGTTGATTTAGAGAAATGCATAAGATTTTTTTCAAAGGAATTAAGCAGTTTTTTAAGGTCGCTTTCCTTATAAACCGATAGAAGCTCGGTTATTTCTGAAATTGGGATGTCCTTGATATATACAGCCAAAGCCAGATTCATATCCCCAAACGTCTCCTTCAACTGCATCATTCGTCTGATGTTGTCAGGTGAAATAGCAAGTCCCACCACCTGCAGGAACCTGATCACTTCTAAAGCCTTGTTTATGTCAGAACCAGACAGCGTAGGGATAGTCTCCCTCAACACATCACGTGCAGAGTGTTCCTGTGGAAGCATCTTTCCATAGATAACATCTTCTTTAATATCCATAATCCGAACGCGTATGCTCGCCTCATTTGGAACCGCATGATTGAACTGTAAGACGACATCCTTACCGTTCATCCTTACAATGGCCTTATTTTGGGAAATCAATTGCACAAGTTCAGCCTTGATAATGGAACCTACAGAAGGGGCAAGATTCATTGTTGTTTCCTTTCCAATAATATAAATACAATATACTTCCTTAAACAACACATGTCAAGGAAGTATATTGAAAAACTCGTGATGGTAAAAATGAATCCAAGTAAGGGGATTTAACCTGCTTTTTCTACTAGCTCACTTTTTTCCATAATTTTGAGGACATTCGAGATGATTTTGACTTCATCCCTCCGAGAACCTTCTTTTGTCGTATATGTTCTCCAAGCGAGCCTGCCTTCAAGATGGACAGCCTGCCCCTTTTTCAAGAGACGATCAGGGGTCTCGTCTTTTTGAGGGAAATAAACTACATTGAAAAAAGCCGCTTCTTTATCAGCTTCTCCCCTGTCATTTTTCTTATAACGGTTGTTAGCAAGTCTAAAAGTGACAAACGAAGCCCCATTCCCGGACTGTCTTAGGACAGCATCCTCTGTCAATCTTCCTGCCATAACCACTTGATTCATGTCGTTCATAAACGACCTCCTTATTAATTGTTATGGCTTATTTAACAACGACAGCTCTGAAAATGTACCCCTAAAAAAATTTTAGCAGGAAAGCTTTCCGTCTTGCATCTTGTAGATGTCTTTTGCGGATTTGGCCAATGCCTGATTATGTGTTGCAAGAATAATCGTCTTTCCCTCTTTGTTAAGTCTTGTAAAAAGTTTGATGACATGTTCAGTTGAATGGCTATCCAGATCTGCTGTAGGTTCATCTGCAAATAGGATTTCCATAGGTTTAAGTACTGATCGCAAAAGAATCATTTTTCTTATTTCGCCACCACTCAATTGGCCAGGAAGGTATTTCTGCTTGTCTTTCAATCCGAATTCCACAATATATTCCTCAAACAGTTCCTTGACATTCTTATTCATGGATCTTCCCAGATAATAGGGAACCAGGACATTGTCCTTGACAGAAATATTCTTAAAATAAGCAGGCTGCTGTAGGATCATGGAAATCCTGTCTTTTCGTAATGCATTCCTTTCCATACGGGACATTTTCGAGAAAAGCTTCCCGGTATAATATACGCTCCCCTCGCTTGGTTTCATAAGAGTGTTGGCGATAGACATGAAAGTGGTCTTACCAGCACCAGAATCCCCGACTAGTGCAATAAAATTTCCAATATTGATATCAAAATTCACATTATCGAGAACCTTCCTTGTACCAAAAAACTTACTTACATTGATGATCTTGATATTCATAGATTAGTCCTCTTTGAGAAGTGTCGTAATATCCTGCATGATGGCAAAGGAATAATAAGCAACCGTGATAATACATTCAACTATGAAAACCGTCAGGACCTCATTCAACATAACCATTTTCAGTGAATCATACTGTAGGGACAGCTTCACAACAATCAAAAGGCTCCATGCAGAACAGATATAAATGGCCTTTTCAAAAACACGCAGGAGCAACAACTGAAGGGTCCCCCCCCCAAGTGTCTTCAAGACTCCAATCTCCTTTTTATAGATGGTCACCTCATAGACGGCCTTCATAAGAAGTATCAAAAAAATGAATGCAAGATAAAGGGTATAAGTTATGACATTGGATGCATTGACAAGATTAAAAAAGAAAAGAAGCAAGGTATAGAGGACAAGATTGAAACCGATGAATATCCTCCTGTTGAAAATCAGAATAAACTTGAACAGATGGACCATATCAACCTCCTGTCAAAACAAAACTATTGAGATAATGCGCAACACCATCTTCATTATAATGTAATGTGGCATATCCCGCTTTCTTTCTGAGATTCTCAGTTGCATTGGCCATAGCGACAGATGTCCCTGCAGCTTCAAAAAGCGCGATGTCATTATCACCATCACCAAAAGCCAACACTTCCTTTGTCTGGATGGCAAGATGCTTTGCAAGAAAACGCATAGCTTCCCCTTTCGATGTTTCAGCTGAATAAACTTCTATGAAGTCTGTCCAAGAAAAGCCAGTGGTCACTTTCCCAGGAAATCTGGAAAGCAGGTGATTAGACATGACTTCCAATTCCTTATGGGATGCTGAAACTTCTATATTATATATTTTTCGTTGTGAAAAGAGAAGCTCATCAGAAGAATACTTTTTGGATCTTAGTATTTTCTGGTATTCCATAAGTTGTGGGTCTTTTGAATAACGGTTAATTACTGTCTTGTCCATCCCTGCCATCATAAAGTTGAAACGCTCCTCATTCCAGTAGGTAAAAACCAAATAATGAAGTACTGCTGTTTCCAAGGGTTTGGCAAACAGGGTCTTTTTATTTCTGATATCCCAGATCCATGCACCATTGCATAGTATGACATAATCAATAAAAGGCAAGGAAGAAAAGTATTTCCTTATTCCATATAGAGGTCTGGCTGTGGCAATGACAACGTGCCCGCCACGCTTATGAAATTCCTTAAGGGCTGTGATGTTAGCTTCAGATATATAATCACCAGAATGTTTAAGTGTTCCGTCAAAATCCGTTACAATCCATCTATATTTCATAAGTACCTTAAAAATCTACAACATAAGAAAGATAAACATTGAATCAAAATATAACATGAAAAGGGAGATTAGTCAAAACAAGATAGAGAACCCCA
>DYKD01000084.1 GCA_020722765.1 Brevinema andersonii
TATGAACTCTGCCTTCTGGATTTGAACATGCCAGGGCTTACTGGTTTTGAGCTCTTGGAAGAGATCGGGAAAAATGGCAATGTCCTTACGGTTTTTGTTATCATTACAGGAGACATGGCTCCGGACGATATCATCAGGGCCATGAGGCTTGGTGCTGATGATTATATTTTCAAGCCTTTTAAGTTTGAAGATCTTGACATGTCTATTGAAAAAGCGTTAAGAACCTTTGCCTTAAAACAGGAAAACATAAGATATAGGAACAGACTGGAAGAGGAAGTTGAAGAGAAGACAAAAACAATACGGCAATCCTATCTTGAAATCATCCAGGCTTTTATTGCCAGCATTGAGCTGAAGGATTTCAATACAGCAGGGCATTCCAGACGTGTGAGTGATATCGGTGTCATGTTGGCTGCAGCTATGGATTTCAGTAACAGGGAAATCCAGCATGTGCGCATTGGTGGTTTGCTTCACGATATTGGCAAGATCGGGATCCCTGATGCGATTCTCATGAAACAAGGTCCCTTGACGCAGGAGGAGTTCGTTCAGATTAGGAAACACCCTGAATATGGCTATAACATTCTCAAGGGAATTGAAAGTGTAGAATACATCATTCCCTATGTCTATACCCATCATGAACGGTATGACGGAACTGGATATCCGCAAGGATTGAAGGGTGACAAGATTCCGTTGGAAGGCAGACTGCTCTGCCTGGCAGATTCTTTGGATGCCATGACAAGTGATCGGTCTTACAGGATGGCTATGAACGCTGAAGAGGCTTATAAGGAAGTCCTCCGCTGTTCTGGGTCCCAGTTTGATCCGCGTATGGTGGATGTGTTAACGGACCTTTGGGATAGGAACATCCTTCAGGCATATTTGGAAAAGAAGAAAACTGATTTTAATTGAAAAATTCTAAAATGACAGAATTGGATATGTACCTTGCCTGTTTTGTAAGACTGATGTGGGATCGTTTTTTTTCAATCAGCTTTTTTTCCTGAAGCAACTTGACTTGTTCTGGAAATTCATCCAGCAGGTCGGTTCCGAAATTGATTTTATATTTAGTACAGTCAATCCCTTCGGTTTTTCTCAGGTTCATCATGATGTATTCCTGCTTCATCGTGTCTGAAGAAAGAATCTCTTTTTTTTTGCCAGGTCTCTTTCCATGCTCAAGAAGGCTGATATACCTATCAATATTCTTTTGGTTCGTTGTTCTTGTGTTCCCTATCCTGGATACGGCAGAAGGCCCAAGGGCCTCGTACTCGTCATAATTCCAATATGCAAGATTATGGATGGATTCAGATCCCTGCTTGCAGAAATTGGATATCTCATAGCACCTGTATCCGTTTGATTCCAATATTTCAGATGATTCATCATAGAGCAACCTGTCATCAGGCAAGGGCGCCTTGTCCTTGCGGATTTTCCGGGAAAGAATATTTCCTCTGTGCAGGATGAGGCTATAAAGGGAGAAATGTGCAGGGGTGAAAGACATAAGCTCGTATATGTCCCTTTTGAATGATTCTTCTGTCTGGTAAGGAAGTCCGAACATCAGGTCAAAACTTACATTTTTCATTCCTGATTTGAATGTATCTTGAATGGCTCTGATGTTTTTTTTTCTGTCTGCCAGACGTCCAATATATTCCAAAACCCTGTTGTCAAGCGATTGGATGCCTATGGAAATCCTGTTAATACCCGCTTCCCTGTAACCTTCCAGTTTTCCTAATGTCAATGATTCGGGATTTGCTTCCATTGTTATTTCAGCATTGTTTATCAGACCGATTTCATTTTTGAACAAGGAAATCAGATCTTTGAAATATCGTGGATCCAGCAGTGATGGTGTTCCACCTCCGAAATAAATGGAGCGAATGAGACTGTCTCTTTCATGAAAAGATTTTTTCTTAAGATGGAATTCTTTTTTTAAGGAATCGACAAGGTTTTCATAAGGAGAATCCGTAGCGACTATGGAATAAAAATCACAGTAAGCACATTTTTGTCTGCAAAAGGGAATGTGGATGTAGATCGGAAGAGTGTTTATTGTTTTTAGTTCTTCGTTCATGTTCCACCTTGCGTACTCGACAAACTATGAACTAAAAACTAAAAACTCTTTCAATGTACAATGCGCAGGCGGGGCAATGGCCAATAGACAAGAATCGCCTGTCCACGGATGTATTTATAGTTGAGGACTCCCCAGAATCTGCTGTCTGAACTGTTGTCCCTGTTATCACCCATCATGAAATAGCATTCATTCGGAATTACAATGGGCCCGAAATTGTCCCTGGGATTTATGGATTTGGGAAGGATGTTGTTACCGTCTGCAAAATACTTGGAATAGGGAAAGCGTTTAAGCCACGGTTCGTCCAGCTTTTCGCCATTGATGTAAACAGCCTTGTCCTTGATCTCAAAAGTTTCACCAGGAAGACCGATACAGCGTTTGACAAAATCTTTTGTCGGGTCAACAGGGTATTTGAATACAACGACATCGCCTCTCATGGGAGTCCTGATTTTTGGAAACCTGAAAGGAAGCGAGATTCCTGTAAAAGGAATATCTATGACAGATCCGAAAATAAACTTATTAACCAGAAGATGGTCGCCTGTTCCGAAATCCTGGGCTCCCCGCAATGTCGGTTGCATGGATCCTGTAGGAATCTTGTATGCTTGTATGAATACAGCCCTGATTGTCAAAGCAAGAACGACAGCCCAGAGGATTGTTTCAATCCATACCCTCGGTTTTGATTTTTTTACCTGGGGTTTGGAGGAATCTTCTGTTTTTACCGGTTCACTCATTGTTTTTTCCTTTTTTGTCATGATTCGAAATGAAAGATATAATAATGAATATTTGGTGAATAATCAAGTTTTATTCAGCGTTAGGTGATGAATCAGGAGTGGGAATCATGATATTTGTGGATTCTGTCCTGAGACCCAGTCCGGAGTCTTTCAGTTTTTTTTCTTCAGACATACGTAACGAACCTGTTTTGAGGAAGTATTTGTCCCTTATCAGGATGCGATCCCCGATTTTGATTTCGTTTGTAGATTTGGAGTCCTGGATGACAATCCTGTTTTTCGCTTTTGGTGTTCCGAAAATGCTCTCAGCGATCGTTTCAAGATCTGTCTCCTTGTCTGCTATGAGTACTGGAATGAGAATCTTGTTGTCCGGAAGGATGTTGTCTGGATTCTGGATATCGTTGTATTTGACGATTTCTTTGAGATAATCCTTGTAGTCATGATGCTGGCTGAGTCCTAATACCCTGTTTATGACTCTGGAGAGGATATCTCCTTTTTTCACAGTATAGGTAATGGCGCTTTCCTGCTCGCTGAAATCAGTTGTAGGCATTTTCTGGTAGTTTGCAGATGTGGATGCGATGATGATCTCTTCTATATTGACCATGAACTGGGCATAGGGACTCCAGCGGTCTTCCATGTCGCACGCCTTGACTGTGAAACGCCATATTCCGGGTTTGATATTGTAAAATTCCATGTTTGTGGCTTTTGTCATTATTTTTTCTTCAGGTTCGATGTCTTCCCTTGTTGTGAACAGGTAACTGTATCCCTTGATTTTTCGTTTTTCAGTTCCCCGGCTCCAGGTCATTTCCACAGTGCTGTTCTGGCTGGGGACATATTCCCTGTGTGATTTGGATGATATTATAGGTGCATCCAGAGGTTGTGTGTTTATGACAAATTTGAAATGGGAGGGCTCGCTCCAGTTTCCTGCATTGTCAATGGTGCGGATATGGAAATACCATGTTCCATCGTTCAAAGTGTTGAAACTTCTGCCAGTGATGTCTCCTGCCAGATTTTCGATGTCAGGCATTGAATCCGGGAAATTATCCAGCATGTAAGCATATCCGTGGATTCCTGACACATCAAATTCTGTGTTCCACTGGAGATCGGGAGAGTTTCCTGGATATTCATAATTGGTGTCAATGGTTGTTGAATAGACCTTGGGGGGAAGGGCTGTTGTGTCGTTTTCTATGAAACGGATTTCTCCTTTGTTGTTCTGCCACGTAATGTAAGTATGGTCATCCAGTGTCATATTCCTAAAATGGAAAGCACTGCTGTTTGTAGCCGAGATGTTTTTCGTGTTTGTCCAGATTCCTTTTTCTACATCAAATGTTTTTTCAAATAAAACTGGATGGTTATTGTGGGAATAATCGTAAGCTATGAGACGTTGCTGCCCTTGCCGAGTGAAGACAGCGGGGAAATAGACAGGAAATTTGAAATTTGAAAAAACAGAAGAGGTAAATGTCTTCGTAGCATCCATGCTTTTCAGCACGACAAGGTCAGATCTGTTTTCTGGTCCGGTCTGGACAAAGGATATGCTTATCTGGTTGGAGGCTGGGATATCAATGGAAGGAAACAGCGAGTCCGAATCCTGTTTGCTCAGCTGTCGTGGTGAATTCCAGTTGCTCCCATCATTCATGCTTGACATGAGGTATATGGAATCAGTGCGTCTATTTCCTTCTGCCATGCGTTTTGTAAATACTAGATGCATGGATTTGCCGTCAAAGGCGATCTTGGGGAAGAAGGATCCGCGTAAATTTGTATGGTTCTCACGGATGAGCAGTTTTGCTTTGGAAAAATCCAGTGCATTTGAAAGGAAGGATGCATTGTAAAGGTGCAAGCCATGTATGCTATCCTGGATCTGTATATAGGATAGATGGAATTTTCCTGTTGTAGGATTGACCAACAAAGAAGGTCCATGGATGTTCGGCAGATCTAGAGAAGACCTGCTTTCTGTACCTGCAACAGTGTTTTTGATGATAAGTTGTAAGGATTTTGATGACGCGTAAACGATATAAATGGTGTTGGAAACAAAAGCAAGGTCGTATTCATGAAAAGACTCATCTTGGCTGAGAAGGAATTTTTCAAACAAACCTCCTTTCATGGAGATGACATGAAGCCAGGTTCCGTCAGTTTCTTTTTTCTCATAAGCAACAACAGGCGTTTCACCTTTCAGTCTGATCAGGGGCTGGAAACTTTCAGAGGCAGATACCAGGATATCCTTCTCCCATCCTGAATCAGCAAAAGCAGGGGGGCTAAGCAAAAGTGATAATACCAATGTTTTTAAGACAGTTGTCTTCATTTGGTGTATTCCAGTTTCTTTCTAGCTTTCTGGATATTATTGATGGCGAGTACGTAATTCTTGTCCAAACCCAACACTTTCTGCCATTCTGTGATGGCCTTCTGGTATTCACCCTGCGTATAATAGGCCACTCCCATGTAATAGTATTTTTGGATGAGCTTATCCTTTTCTGTAGTGGGAGCTACGGATGGTTTTGTCACTACAGGAGCTCCGCTCTGCTGTTTTTGTCTGGCTTTGGCAATGTTCAGATAAGCTCGTGCATAATAAGGATTTGAATCCGGCGAATTGTCCAGTTCAATGACCCTTTTCCATTGTGTTTCAGCTTCGATGAACTGTGACTGTTGGAAATGCAACATGCCTGTATTGTATGCTTTTTCTATTTCTGCAATATCTGCGCGTGGACGAGGGACGCAACTTGCTATCAGTCCGTCTATGCCAGGATAATCAGGAGCGATCTCTTTTACAGTGACATATTCATTGCGGGCAAGCCTGTACTGTTCTTTGGAAAGGTAGTCGTTCCCTCTCACGATATATCCGGAAAGGATTTCCTTGAACTGTTCAGGATTCGTCCTGTAAAGGATTTTTAGACGGAGTTTTTGTGCGGCTTTGTTGAGAGGGAACAGGTTGATGATTTCCTGCAGGTAAGCGAGGCTTGATTCAAGATTCTGCCTGTTGAATTCCCGTTCAGCGTTTTCCATCAGTTTTGAATAGACATAATAGTATGGAGAATCGACAGTCACCAAAGATTTGAGTTCAATATCTATGATTTCATTGATCATTTTGATGTAGTTCTGGGCCATCTCGTTTTCAGGATCAATCTGAAGAACCTGCTGGAAGAGGTTCCTAGATTTCGTATATTCATTCAAAGAATAAAGTTCAACAGCTTTTTCCAAAAGCCGCTGGACTTTCAATTCGCGAAGCTCTTTCTGGCGAAGTTCATATTCTTCTATCTTCTTTTTTGTCAGTTCGATATATTCTTTGGCTTTCTCGTTTTTCTCATATATGGTTAATGCTGTTTCAAATGACTCGAGAGCCTTATAATACTGTTCTGTATTGTAATACTGTACACCCTGGTTGAAATGCTTGTTTGATTCGTCAAAAGCTGTCTGTTCTTCAAGTTGCGCTTTCATGAGGGTATCGATCTTAAGAAGATAATCCTTTGCCGTATTGTTTTTGGGATCAATCTGTATGACGCGTTGGAAAGAGTTTTTCGCTTCCTTGTATTTCTGGTTCATGTATTCATCAACACCCTGTGACAGGAAAGTGTTGATCTTTTCCCTGCGGTCCTGTTCGATCAAGGCCTTCTTGTCCCGCTCAATTCCTGTTTTAGCCTCTTCGTTTGAAGGTTCAATGAGAAGGACTTTTTCCCATTCTGCGATGGAGGCCACATATTTTTGGTCCTTTGAAAACTGGCGGGCGGCTTCCAGATGGATCTGGAGTTCATCAACCATGTCTGCGGATTTCAGTTTAGACTCTGCATCCGCAAGCGCCAACAGTAAACGCTCATTGTCAGGGTCAAGCATGACAAGGACCTTATACATGGCAACGGCTTTCCTGAATTCGTTTTCCTGCATCAGTTTTGTAACCTGGGATTCCATTTCGTTGACATTCTTGTTCTTGTCAAACAGGCTGAGTGTCTGATAGCAGAGGTTCAGATAGTAGATGGCTTTTTCATGGTTCGGATTGATCATCAGGGTTTCCTGGAAATCCGTGATGGCATTCGTATAATTGTTCACATTGAACTGGGCTAGGCCGTTGTAGAAATAAGTCTGCATGGCATTGTATTTATCAAAAGCCTTTTCCATGTATTTCTGGGCTTTGTCATTTTGCGGGTTGATTTCAAGTACGCGTTTCCAATAATAGGCGGCTGCCTTGAATTCGCGTTGTATATAAGCGTTGATCCCTTTCATGTAAAGCATCTCTTCTGTCTCGACCTGTGCTGGCAGGAAGACCGCTGATCCAAGAACGATAGCGAGCGTCATATATATGAATACGACAGCTTTTCTCATGATGCGCTGTAAATCCTCTTTACACGTTCGTTAAGATGGCAGAACAGTTCGTAAGGGATTGTCTTGATCAGGGAGGCCATCTCTTCCGCTTTGATTGTTATCCCTTTGTCTGTTCCAATGAAAACGGCATGATCACCGACTTTGGCTTTGTTGCTACGGGCCAGTCTGATGGTTGTCAGATCCATGCTGATTCGGCCTACTATGGGCGAAATTTTTCCCAGAACTAATGTTTTTCCCTTGTTTGAAAGAAGTCTGCTGAGACCATCTCCATAGCCTATTGATAGGGTTGCAATCCTTTCATCTGTCTTGGATCTGTATGTATGGTTATATCCTATGGCAGTTCTAGGTTTCACTTTCTTGATGTAAATGATTTTGCTTTTCAAGGATAATGCAGGACGGATATCCGCATTTCTGATTGGGTTGTTGTCAGGGGAGCACCCATACATGATGATTCCGGGTCTGATCATATTGAATGGTTTTGCGAGTGAATCATCATGATTGAGGATTCCACCACTATTCGCACAATGGATGTATTTCGGGTTTGCCCCTAGTTTTTTTAATCTTCCGTAAATGAGATGAAAAAGTGAAAGTTGCTTTTTTGTAAACGGATCATCCTTATCGTCAGATGATGAAAGATGCGTGTAAAGGCCTTCCACTGAAAAACAACCCATTCCCATCATTTCCTTGTATGCCCTCTCGGCCTCGTCAGGAAGAAGTCCTGTTCTTCCCATTCCTGTGTCAATATCAAGATGTACGGGAATGATTTTTCCGCTTTTTTTCAGGATCTTGTGGATGTTTCGTGCACAGTCAATTGATATGAGGGTCGGTGTCAATCCATACTTGATGATGTCCATAGGATCTTCAACTGCGCTAAGGACCAAAATCGGGATTCTGATTCCTTCTTCACGGAGTGTCCTCCCTTCAGATGAGTAAGCCACAGCAAGATATTCCACTTTCTGTTTTTCAAGGAATTTGGCTACTGGAACAAGTCCATGTCCATAAGCATTCGCTTTTACAGGGGCCATGATCCTGTCGCATCCTGACAATCGTTTTATCTGTTGCAGGTTGTGTCTGATGTTTGCTAGGTTGATGTCAGCGAAACTTGCATTCATCATACGAAAAAAACGCTCCGTTTTCCTGGATCCATGCAGAAACACTTTTATATATAGTAGAATTATCGGAATCCGGAGGCGCCGAATTTAATAGGAGTTAACAAAAAAAAATGGATATAAGAGGCGTTTATTTGCAATGAGACTTGAAGTTAAGCGAATGCGCTGTGGCAGAAGCAAAAGAAAAACTGGAAAAAACGAAAAATATTAAATATGGTTATTAAAGACCGCCTAAAATTAAAACACCTCGTATTGAATGGCCAACTAAAATAGTGAAAATTGGATTTAAGGATGATTCCGACACGACAATTATTGTTACACTTGATCAAGGTTGGATATTGTCATTCAGAATACACAATGCCAGCTCAAGAATTGAATCTTCACTTAAATTTGACATAAATCTAATCAGTGCACCCCGTACCCTTTTTAAAAATGTATTGTCAATTAAAGAAAAGTAATGGAGAAACGTATGGATATTGTATCTTTTTTTTCCGGTGCAGGAGGCTTAGATCTTGGTTTTGAAAAAGCTGGTTTCAATTTGGTGTGGGCTAATGAATATGACAGGGAAATTTGGGAAACATTTGAAAAGAACCATAAAAAAACAGTTCTTGATAAAAGAAGCATTACAGATATACAGTCTAAAGATGTTCCTGATTGTGTTGGTATTATAGGAGGGCCACCATGCCAAAGTTGGAGTGAAGCAGGGGCTTTAAGAGGAATAAACGACCACCGAGGAAAATTGTTTTTTGATTTTATCCGCATATTAAAAGACAAGCAACCATTATTCTTTTTGGCAGAAAATGTTTCTGGTATGCTTTTACCAGTTCATAAAAAGGCACTGGAAAATATAAAAGAAATGTTTAAGGATTGTGGATATGATTTGACTTTTGAGCTTCTAAATGCTTGTGATTATGATGTCCCACAAGACCGGAAAAGAGTGTTTTTTATCGGTTATCGGAAAGACCTGCAAATGAAATTTGAATTTCCAAAACCGGTTAGTGCAGACGACCCTATAACTTTGAAAGATGCCATTTGGGACCTTCGTACATCTGCTTTGCCTGCCTTAAAATTTCAGAAAACTAATGGAGATAAATGTAAAGTACCAAATCATGAATATATGATTGGTGGATTTTCAACAATTTATTTGTCTCGCAATAGGGTTCGCTCTTGGGATGAAGTCTCGTTTACTGTTCAAGCAGGCGGCAGACATGCCCCCATTCATCCCCAAGCTCCCAAAATGTTATTTGTTGAGCAAAATAAGAGGATATTTGTACCAGGGAAAGAGCATCTTTATAGACGTTTAAGTATTCGTGAATGCGCAAGAATTCAAACTTTTCCTGACACATTTGTTTTTTATTATAACAATTTGGCAGCAGGTTATAAAATGGTCGGTAATGCGGTCCCTGTTAACTTAGCTTACAATCTTGCAAAAAAAATATATAAAGACCTAAAGGAATCTATTAAAGTTCCGATGAAGAAAACTGGTTAGCCGTCTTAGTACATCGTGTGCTCAGGCGAAGATAAGGAAAGACCTGTCTAATTACAAATTGACAATAGAAACGAATTGATAAATATTATGATAGTATCAAGGAGGTTTAAAATGACAGTGGCAAAGCGTCCAGTATATGTTACACAAAATGGTTATGCTAAAGCTGTTATTATTGATGCAAAATCATATGAAAAAACCGTAAATTCTTTGAATTTATTAAGACTTGTTTCACAAGGTGAAAAAGATTATCAAAATAAAAAATATACTGAGCAACGTGCTTTTTTTAAGGAATTTGAAAGGAAATATGTTAACAAGAAAAACAAATGAATTATGTAGT
>DYKD01000085.1:0-4982 GCA_020722765.1 Brevinema andersonii
TCGACATTCCCAAATGTTTTAATGCGTCTGCCATAGTGTAATTCTGAATGTCTCCTGTCATTACCCCTATCGTGTCTCTTAACGCCGTGTCTGTAAAAAACAAGGCAACATTGTCGCTCGAACTTGCCAGATACTTCCCAAACGTATTAACGTCTTTCAGTTTTGCCAGGGCAGGGATAGCAAGGCTGGGGGCAATCTTCAGACCACGTGTAACACCTCCAATAGCTCCCAATCCGACAAGAGAGCCAACTATACCGCCTATCATGTCTCCAACCGCCTTAGATGCGTTCTCATTGTATTGTGGAGACTCTGTTGTCCAGTCTATCAAGCCATAACTTGCCGATTTCAAAAATGCAGGTGCTATGCTTGCTGTTGTCGCTAAGGTCTTTGTCAAAGCCGAGCTTATATTTTTTGTTGCCTCATATACTTTGGGATGATTTCGTTTAAGCTCCTGTAGTCCCATCAACTCCTTGTCTGTCTTATCCCTGAATCCGCTGTTTTGCAGAATTCTTATGTCTTCGGCTATGTCTGGAAAAGCCATTTCCTGCGCTTTTATCCGCTCTTCCCTTGCTTCTATATTTTTAGCCTCCTGTATATAATCCCTTTGAGGATGCCGTGAAATCTCATGTAGTCCTGTCTTTATGTCTTCTTTGACAAAATCCAATGCCTTTTCCTGTCCAGGTGCAACATCTATACTGGCAGGGTTGTAGAAATCTCCTGTATTTACATCTCTTGTCAATGCCTTCCGGTTCATTTCCTGCCGATTATACTCGTTTGCTTTCCTTAACATGTCCCGTCTTTCTTTCCTTGAAAATAGCTCTTTCCATCTTTTATCAGAAGTCATTGCATTCGTATCTATCATCAAAAACCCTCTATTTACTGAATGATTTTATAAACTCTTCCTGCATTATTTCCCTGTTCCTTTTCTCTTCTTTCTTCTCATTATACAGGTTTATCATTCTTTCTATGATTTCAACCTTTTCAGGACTTCCCAAATCGTTCCCCTTTATGGCTTTTTCAATTTCCTTGGCTGATATTCCTCCCTTGAACCTTGCCTGACTTTTTATCCTTTCTATATCAGTAACCGTCAAACTCCTGTATAATGCAGGGTCAACCTTGTACCCTGCAACATCTTTTTTCTTTGGTCTCGATGGCATTATCGCTTTCCCTGTCGCTACGTCAATCTGTGACAGTCCAGGCTGTGATAATATGTTTTCCATCTGTCTTATTATCTGTTCCTGCTTGGATGCCTTCTCTTCATCGTCAATAGCATAATCCCTGCTTATGTTCTCATACTGGTCGTTCAAATATTTCAACTGTGAAAAGGCCTTTTGAGAATCACCACTATTGGAAACCGTCCTATATTGAGCGTCAATCCGCTTCTTCCTTTCGTATAACTCTATCGGGTCTGCTTTCCCTGATGGTTGCATGGTCTCAAAATACTTTGGAGAATATAACGGACTTTGCTTATAGAAATTCTTAAATGCGTCATTCTCAAATTCAATCTGGTACTGTGGGCTCTGCCTATAGGAATTAAGGAAATTGCTCTTTTCCATAATCTCCTTGTCTTTTTCTGTAAGTACCCGTTTCAATACATCCAGTTTCCTTCTTGTTCCGTCAATCTCTTTGGCCTGTTTTTCGTCACGTGGCCCATTAGCAGGTATCTTGTTTTCCAACACGGCTATACGGTCTATTAACTCCATCTGTTGTTTGGTCATACCTTCAAGCTCTTTGGTTATCGCTGTTTCCCTCTCTGTCTTATCAAGCCATTGTTTAGGCTCGAATACTCCAGCCTGTTTTGCAAGTGTCTGATATTGGTTTCTTAGCTTACTGTCTGTAGCAATCTGCATGCCCAAATCTTTTACCGAGTTCAAAGCCTGGAGTAGATTTTGCGCCATTTCCTGTTTGCGTACCTTTTCCATAGCATACCGTTGGGCTTCAAGCTGTCTGGTCTCACGTATAGCATTCAAATATAGATTAAATCCTTCGCCCATGATGTCTCCCGTTTCTAATTATAAATTGAATTATATGTCATTCCAGCCCCTGCGGTTAGCAATGATGTCCCAGCCGCAACAGCGGCAGTTGAAGCCCCTGCCGTAAATGGTTCCAATGCTAATCCTCCCAACATAAGACCAGTCCCAAGTACCACCCCGCCCCAATTAGTTCCTTTGTCTGCGTTTTGCATGTTCTGTTGATATATTCTGTTTGCGTTCTCTGTTGCAACTGCCAAATTCTGCCAATACTGGTTTTGTGCCTGTTGATATAGCTGGCTATTCATGTTGTATTTCGCCATTGCCAAATTGTATTTTGTAGCCTGTTCCTGTCTCCAGTTCTGCTGTTGTCTCAGATATTCCTGTCCTGTTGCCTGTGCCACGTTATATCCAGTCTGTGCGCTAAGTCGTGCGTTAATCCTGCTCGACAATCCGCTGTCACTCATCCCCCTTTGTGCCATTGATTGTCCAATTTGTCTGCGTGTGTCCTGTTCGTTCTGTGCGTAAGCCCTCTTAACAGCCAGCATGGCTTCGTTTGATTCGTCAAACTTAAAATCATCTATTTTGTAGTCCCTGATAGCCTGAGCGCCTTCTTGCTGCAACTTATCCGCCTCATCTACCTTTATTTTATCGGCTTCTTTTTGCTGTCTTGAAGCCAAAGTTCCCTGCTTATATTCTGTTGATTCCAAATACTTGTCAATTAAATCCTGTACTTGGTTTCTGTTTTTAGAAAAATACCAACCTTCATGAGCCCTTGCCTTTTTTATATCTCCAGCAGTAACACCCGCCGTACTCTTTGCCCATGTTTCTAATGCGTCCCAGTCAGATGCTTCTAATTTGTCGTAATAGTCCTTATTTATGTAATCTTTTTTTGCCATAATTAATACCTCATAAATCTTTTATATGGATTATATTGAGACTTCGTCCAGGAATAAGGAGCAAGCATTCTCTCCTTGTCTGACAAACTTGCTATCGGCAACTTGTTTCCAGTCTGACTTATATATCGTCTCATTGCAAATTCTGTTGCGCCAAAATTGTTCAAGGCTTGATTCTGATACTCTGAAATATTACCGTTCAATGCATTAAAATATGCCAGTCTTGCCTTGTTCCATTCTGCTATTATTGGCGCATAGTTGCTGAAATCTCCCATTATCGCACCTTCCCTGTTTTGTAATCTATGCTTAAATTATATATCTGCATAAGATGACCTTCCGTTGAATTGCTGAAAACAAAATAGATATAGGAACCTTCCGGATTCTCCGGATTGACAAGAAACTCCCGGATATGCGTCCTTTCGCTCGTCATCCCAGCCCCGCCTGTCGTTATCGTGTTGACCGTCCCTATTGAAGTCTTGTCTGTCCCGTACTGATAGCTTATCGTATAGGCGTTTTCTCCCTGCCCTTCATAATCAAGTATCAGCCGTTTGAATTTCTTGTGCCTGTCGTAATCCATGCTGAATCTTTTAGTTGTCAGACTCGAGCTGATTGCCGCCGTGTCGTCAAGCACCCCATAATTCTCCTGATTGATTCCTCCAGTCGAACTGCCGCTGAACAAATACATCATGTTAGCCGTTACTGTTTGGAACGTCGAATCATAGTCGAACAGCTCCATGCAAGAAATATCACGTGTCCAAATCATAAAAGAGTTCTTTCCCTTGAAATCCGATATGTTAGTCTTCAAAACTATAACCCTGTTATTTTCTGTCGAGGTTGAGTACGGCACTGAAAGCCAAATCTCATTATGTGCCATGTTTTTTTCGGCACACATCTTATACGCATAATTCCAGTTTATGCCGTTCCAGAAATTACGTATCTTTGAATTACTCATATTAAATACTTCATTCCCAGCCAGTATCATCCAACCCTCATAGGACGGAAATAGGAGCGTATTACCATATTCAACGATTCCTTTCTGTGACATGCATCCTACCGTCTCTTTAAGATTATAAATTCCTGCCGATTCTCCGTCTCCATATATGTACCACATGGACCTTTTCTTGAATACAAGAAGATTTCCCATATACGGATAAATTGCCGTTATCTCATCTCCATCATTCCTGTTTATGTCAAAATAACTGCTTTCAAGGATGATATCCTCATCCGCATTTCCAGTATCCGCATTGACACTGGAGTACCAGACCCTTGAGGGGTTCTCGGCAGAGTTTGCCATCCAAAATCTGCCATTATGGGAGGTCATTAGCTTGCAGTTTTCAACATAATCGTTTTTTATAGGACATACCGTGCCTAAACTTGAAGTAGCTGTATTATCAATGACAGAGAATATATATGCGAAATCTGCCTGATCATGTTCCTGTGCTGTAGTTCCCTTTTGCGCTCTTGCTACTGTCCATGTGTTTGTTCCAGCAGTAGTCCCGTCAACCAGCATAATCTCGTCACCAACGAGGATGTAGAAATTATTAGTACTTTGCGTTCCATCCGGGTTTAATGGGTAACCTGTATAGGTTGTAGCCGTCAAAGAGAGCGTTGTCGCCGTGGTGTTCATGGATTCAGAAAGCTCCCTGTATATCGGGACTGACAAGGCGAGTTTGTAATCGTTAGCCCCTTCCTTCCTGTATAGCCTCCACGTGTTTACGCCTATGTCCTCACACTTCCCTTCTTGCCACTGTGTAGCAAGATTAAAATCAAAAAAAACCTCGTTCTGTTTTGCGTTTACAGTGTTATTAATTTCGGACGTAGCCCCGCCAGAAGTCTCCGCCAAAGACAACGTATTGTAAGCCGTATACCGATATGATATATCAGTAGCCCCGTCTCCTACGTTCCCGGCAAACTCCGTCTCGTTTTGTATTGGTTGCCCAGGACTGCATAGGTCTTGCCATTTTGTCAGATTATTAGGTTTATATGTATAATCAGAAATTTCATGATCAAACGTGATTGTATCTTTTATTTTTGAATCAAGCCCAACTATAAAAACCTTATTTAAAGATGGAGAATACATACTGCATAATTTCCCGCCATAATTTCTTATCACGTA
>DYKD01000085.1:5082-10010 GCA_020722765.1 Brevinema andersonii
TGAGATACTCCCAAAAACCAAATATTCAGTAGACACAACGGCTAAATCAGAAGCATTTAGCGTCCTTAAAATACCATCTGTATTATCATATATATATAGATATGAACTATTGCAGGCAACTTGTGTTTCACTTCCTAATGTTGTGGATCCTGACGTATGTGTTATAATAGAAAAAGTACTTTTTGATATTTTTGATACACAAAAAGCAGCAGCACTATACGCATGCACCACAAAAACATCCGTGTTATTATTACATATCTGATAAGGTACTGTCAATACCGGGGCTGGTAATACAGCATAAATATCAACGCTTGCTATAAGGTTGAATTTGTAATCATATTTTTTTACCGCCTTATTTGTAGCATCGGATATATAGATATATTGACTGTCTGAAGTGAGATAATTCGCAGTGTAACCGAGATTAAAAGATTCTGTTTGGATGAAATTTTTGTCCGCCAAATATAATATATTATTAGAAAGATATGCTATTTTTTCTTCTGATACTATTTTTGTCTTTTTAATTTCGTCAACGCCGTTCGCCATAAAAAGAGTGTCGTTAAACTGGAATAACTGGGCTTCGTCAACACCGCTTAATCCGGTCAATAACGTTTCCTGTGAAGTGCCTACCTTTCTTTTTATATCGCTTTTTGTCGCATAGATTATACTCCTATCATCCCCTATACTTACCTGTTCCATGTCCAATATAGGGTTGCTTTCCCCAGTCATCGAGACATGATATCCCGGTCTTTTCTGAATGCTCAAATCATCGTTTACTCTCATGTTAGAGCACGAAGATACCTCGTCATCGTCTATCATGGACGGATCTAAATTGTCGTTAAGTCCAAAAAAACCTTTCCCCGTGAATCGTCTCATCTTATTTCCCCGCCATTGAAAGAATAGAACCACAAACAGGACAATCAACATGAGAAAATATACCATACATGGTTACCGCCTTATGCTTCTAATCGTATTATTAGTGTCCTTCCCAAACTGTGCCTCGCCTGCAAACTTTGTCTTTTCCATCTCATACTGACGTCTGAAAAATTCAGCCTGAAAATTACTGCCACCTGCCTGAACATCGTCAGTATCACGTATCTTTGTCTGCCATGCAAGATAATATATCAACGGCTCAGGGTTATGTTCAAATATGGTCTCAACCGTGTCTCCCACCGCTGTCAGGTCGGGTGGAATTTTGAAGTATGTTATTTCAATGTCGCATAACGTCACAGTCACATCGTCTGCATGTGTTCCAGCAGTCGTTCCCTCAGCTCCCCTTGAAAGCAACGTGAATGTTGTCGAATCTTTTACAACATAAGTACATTTCTCGGTTTCCATCAAAAGCGTCCCATATTTTGGAAACGTCGAGGTACTATCCACTACAACTTCAGTGTCTAACGCACTAATTCCTGTAGCGTCATTTATGGCCGTTGTTGTGCTCGCCGTTGACTGTTTTGGAATCAGGGTTATAACCCTGTCCTGTTCATAATACGCATTAAAAAAGCTTGACGTTGACTGGAATGAATACCTCAAATAATAATCAAGTTCTACAGGATTCAGCCTTATAATCTGTTCATTTCTTTTGAAATCAATAGCCTTAACCTTGAACATGTCATCAGGCATGGTATAGGTATTAACACCCGCCGTGCTAACCGCTGTTTTTTTTGCAATCAGATAGCCACAATCCCTTGACAATTCATGTCTTGCCCTGTTCAATAGTCTCAATGCCTGTGTTACTGTTGGGATAGTGGTTTCGTCTATTTCCTGTCTCGTGTCAATTATAAGCTGTGATACTGTCAGACCCATAAATCCCTCTTACTGGTATATATATACCGTTCCAGACGAAATTGCAGACAGAACCAATCCATCACTCGTCAAGTCCCTCATAAAATTTGCAACTACAGTATCTCCATTTCCTGCCGATGTCAATTTGCATACTATGTTGCCCTTCTTGTCCGTGAGTATTGCCATGTGTCCTGCTGTTGTCCCACCGCTATATATGATGGTATGGCATCTGCTCTGCCCTGATATGAGCGTTCCAACCGTGTCGCCTATAATCGGATTTGTCGCCGTTACGTTCGCCATAATAACTCCTTTAAAAAAGTGGGAGGCTTCGCACCTCCACCGAACGTTACTCTACAACGTTTAAGACTGTTATCACTTAGCTCGTGGCGTTATGACCATATATCCAACGCCAGTCAACTGAACCCAACCCAACGCCATAGACTGCGGTCTCTTTCAATTCGAGAGTGTCTGTGCTCTCGGATGAAATCAGTCGCATAGGAATTGAGTTTTGCCAGATGTTCCATCTCTTCGCCCCTTCCTGGGAAAAATAAAACCATGCGTACGGGTCAGTCAGGTATTCGGAAACGAAAAGCTTCGGCTTATAGTTGGATGATACGATGTTGGTGGTGAACGTTGAATCACCTTTGAATGTTGACTCAAGAGCTTCCAGTGCTGCTGCTTCCTTGTCGAGCGAGCAAAGTATGGAATCAAAAATCATCCCTGCTTTGCGTCCTGAATCAAGATAGAACTTCCTTCCCAATGTCCTTGTTGCTGAAATAGCTGCCGCTGAAAGTGCAGTGCTTCCCAAGTTGCTCTGATTGGCAACCCCGGAAACGGGGCTTGTATGACTATTGGAGCACAACTGCAACCCATCCCCGACAACGTATGAAGTATCAAAAGCATGGTTGAAAATATCAATCGCCAGCTCTTCCTTTGAAGTGCGTGCCAAAGAAGCGAGGTCTTTCATCCTGTTTTTCATAACTCCATACTGTTCATATCTGATCATCTCATGATCAATGACAATGGAATCAGTATAGGAATAGTTTGTAATGTCTTTCTGGTAGCCCTGTGTATAGTCTTCCTCATATACTGTTCCTGAAAATCTCTGAAATCCCTTGCCACCAACCATCGTCAGATAGTGTTCTGTTTTTTTGTCGCTTGTAACCACACCAAAAAGGTCAGGTATAAGCGTACTCTTTGAAAGATACTCGTCCTTGAATACTTCACGAAGTCCAGGCTCAAGCAGTTTAGGTGCTGTCTGTAATGATATAGCCATTTTGTTTTTCTCCTTTTTTTAGTTGTTATACGAGAGCGTCTGTCAAATCAAAACCAGCTGTCAAATACCCTCTGATTTTCTTTCCGTCGTCTGATATTTCAAGAGCCTTGAAAAAATCTCCTTCTCCTGCTCCTGTTCCGTCCAACGTGAAAGCATCAGCCGTGGTTGTATTGATTGCCAGATTCTGTGCTCCACAAATCCTGTCTGTTAAAGTGAGCAGTTTTATAGTATCACCGATAGCGAATCCGGTAGCTCCCAAAGAGGCGAACTGTATAGTACCTGTTGCAGACGTGTAACCTGTTGCCGTCAAAACAGTTCCAACCGGCTTATCTCCTGAAGCCATCGACAAGACCTCAAAACGTGCTCCAATCAAAATATCATCGTTCCCAGCCACAAAAGACGAATCGACAAAAGTGGTGGATGAGCCTCCAGTTGCCGTGAGTGTTGTCCCGTCCACTATCTCATCAACGTCTCCCTCCAGCATGTTGCCAGTCAGACAGACATCAACCTGAATGGTTGTGCTTGCTGTAGTTGTGGTTTCCTGTGCAATTCCCAACACAGGGACTCCAGTGTCAATTGTGAACAGTGATACACTGTCAGCTCCAGGAACATATGTTACTAAAGCTCCCTTCTGAACAACAAGGTTTGATATCGGGAAAGTCTTTATTTTGTGGGGGCTGTTAATTTTCTTAAAAGCCATTTGTTATCTCCTTATATTTTTGTTTCGGTCTTCCGCCTGCTATATATAGCAACCTGCGGTTAGGCGATTTCCTGAAAAATTTTGTGCCACAATTGGGACAGTTGGACAATCCGTTCTCTACGGGGAAATTACAGACATCGCATGTAACAAAAAAACCCCCGTTACGGCTTTGTTTCCCTTTCGCATTTACAAAACTCATCAGT
Organism: Brevinema andersonii; assembly: GCA_020722765.1. Classification (GTDB taxonomy): domain Bacteria; phylum Spirochaetota; class DYKD01; order DYKD01; family DYKD01; genus DYKD01. Next base: position 9,044 of record DYKD01000085.1, read on the forward strand.
CCATCCGTTCAGTAGATTTTCATTTACTTTCGGTAAGTTTCGGGTGCTACCCTTTATAGCCTTTTACGGCGTTTTTGGGGTTCTTCGCTCCGAGCTTGCGTGCAAATTCCTCAATCTGCTCCGCTTCGCCAGACTTGCGTCCTTCCCCTTCAGACCTGTCTTCAAGATTGGGGGGCGTGTAAATCTCTTTCTTTGGCTTTATATTCCGCGCAAGAGCATACATTTTGAACGGATCCATGACTGGCAGCTCCTTCGTGAAAAAAGCCCTTACATCCGGGTCATCTAAATCGGGCAGGTCTATACCCATCTCTTTAGATACCCTTTCTCTTGACTTAGCAAGCGTCAGGCGCGCTTCTTCTGCCGCGCGTCTGTCTTCAAGCTCTTTTTTCATTTGGGCTATTTGGTCAACTTCGCCAACCGTGTTTCCCAATAAATCAACAAGCTCGGACATTTCCGCATCGCCCTTCACTCTCTCCTTAAGGTCTTTAATCTTTGCCATCTTGTCGGACTTGTCTTCTTTGACATCCTTGTCTTCCTTGACTTCCGATTTAGGCTCTGCTTTTTTAGACAACAAGTCCCTGATTTGGTCAGTTGTGTATTCCTGTCCGTCAATGACTATCGGTTTCTCTTCTGAATCCGTGTCAGGCGTAACTTCGTCATCAACTCCCTCGTCAAGCTCCTCATCGCTAAAATCGACCTCGCCAAGTTCCACAGCCTCCTTCTCTCGTTTTTCAATATCAGTCGTTTCTTCTTCATTTTCTGCAATCTCTGTTCCCAGATTTTCCATTCGGTTTTCTCCTTGTTGTTTTTTTTACCTTTCCGTTGTCAGCAATTCGATGGCGTCATTCACTATCTGTGGCAACCCCCTCGTATCTTTTACTTTTACTTTTGCTGGCTTCCATTTTTTTTTCTTGCCAGTTCCTGGCTCTTGTACTTCGTTCTGTTTAAACATTTTCCACCAATCATA
>DYKD01000283.1 GCA_020722765.1 Brevinema andersonii
CTAAATTTGTTCATGAGATAAGTCTCCTTCTTTGTTTTCTATTTGTTATCCCCAATTAAGAAGGCTCATCCCAATTTCGTAATCCTTTTTACTCGACCAACGGAAATTTATTTTGGACAAGAGTGATCGCTAGGAATGCCCAAGAGATATGGTGAGGCGGTATGATGGTAAAAATGCTCAGCGATATAGAGTTCACTCTTCGGATGACAAAAGCAAGCGATGATCAATATTAAAGCCAGATCGGCCCAAGGGATTTTCTCTCTGCCCTTGGGCATGGCCTGATGTAAAATATCCATCAAACCGAGGCGCTTTAAGAGTTCCATGGCAAGCCAAATATCGCCAAAATCGACCGATCGCTCGGTACGTACCGCTTGCAGGTCAACCTCGACCCACTTGGGTTTAGGAGTAGCGAAAAGATCAGTTTGATAATCCCTACGTCCTTCGGCGGCCGTTTTTATGCCTAATCGGCCGTCCGCATCTTTTTCGCCAAGGTGGGCAATAAGGTGTTGTCGGGGACCGCGGGCAGTGCGTCGGGATTCCACAAGGGCCCAATAGTGGTGATCCTTGCCGTCCTTCTTTCTGTTAATCCTGCGAATGTACACAGGTAGAATATAAAGAAATAAAGAGATACAATCAAGGGGGCAGGTCTTCACTACACGAGGTTTTCAAGGAACCAGTACTAAAAAAACAACAAGTTGACAAAAACAAAACCCCCAAAATTGGGCTAAAATAATTTTAGCTGTCGAAGTTGGGTTAGTATACGATACACGCTCGAAACACTCATGAACGCAACATCCTCGTCAATCATACGGTAACTCATCTCACGATGATTTAACTCCGTATGGGAAAGAGCATAAGATGTGACTGCTCCTATCTCCACAGAAGTAATCGCATTCAGTTGAATCCTCCGAGGCGTATCGGGTTTGGGGGTCATCTTATTGACTGAATAAAAGGTCTTGATGCTTATTCCCCACTTGTGGCATATATCCTTCTTACTCCAACCGTAGTGGGAATAGCGCTCCAGCATATCTGAAAGATCGAGCTTGGCATCAAGACTTAAATGTTTGTATCGCTCTATTTCATAAGTTTTTTTTAAGCTCAAGCGCCTCTTCGGTAACAACTGCTATAATCTGATCTTTACGCTTGATCGTTTCTTCTAAACTGGTTACCTTGCGCTCTACCGACTTGGGAACTTTGGCAAAAACTGCATCAGCATTCAGGATAATCTGCTTCTGCCATTGATAAAATTGTACCTCACTGATCCCTTGTCGTCGGCAATAGGCAGCTATGCCGTCGGGTGACTTGAGCCCTTCTAATACTGTACGAACTTTAAAACTGGAGGTGTATTTCTGTTTAGCTATGTGATGTCTCCTTTCCCTAAATATAAACATCCATGCACTAAACTAAAAATTATTCATTTGTCTATTTTATACGGAAACAGTACGTTGCTGACATCTGTTCTTGTAGAACAAAGGGATTTAGAGTATTGAAAAGATCGAT
>DYKD01000284.1 GCA_020722765.1 Brevinema andersonii
ATAAAAATTCAAGGGTTGAGTAAAATAGGCAACCCAGGCAACTTGTGGGTGAGAATATATACCTTGGCGGGGAGTCCTCTATTTGAAAAAGAAATCACAATTTTCTCGAGCACAATTGATTTGACTGGCTTGAATATTTCAACTGTCTCAGAATGGGAACCTGCTCTTTTGTATATCTCAGTTGATTCATCTGCAACTGACAACGACTACTATACAATTTCAATGGGAGAGGCTCTATCTGCGACTGGCCAAAATGCAGATTGCGAGTTTTGGACCTGGAGTGCAAAAGGAGTTCCGAGTGTATGGAATGCTGGAGAAAATGACGATCAAGTCAATTCCCAGCCCGAAAAACAACTTGCTATAGAACTCATCAAGAAATACAATGACAATCCCGAAACTTGGACTGGAACTTGCTTTATGACTAATAAGGTTTTCTATAGACCTTTGAGTAGTGCGTTTCCATCTCCTACATACATGGCTCAGGAAGGGGCAGACTGTATACGAGCGATAGGAACAGGAAATATAAAACACACTGAAACGATAGGGATTGGCGATTTCGACAGGTTTCATTTCTTTTACAAAGGCAATCTAACAAAAGTAAAACTTAATACCGATGGCGGATACTATTTTCAAAGCCTCTCAGAAGCTCTTGATTGGACAGAAAAAACCTTGAAAATATCCGATATGGCAAAAAGCGGTTCGCCTGGGACGGTGGTCACCTCTATTGAGTTTGAAAGTGGAGGACCTGATGTTCTGATCGATAGTGTCTATTTTTTGTATCCAGAAACTGGGCTTGTAGCAATTGCAAAAAACGACATATCTATATCGAAATACGGCCAACATGCAAAAGTCATTTCTGCAAGAGGTGTCACGGATTCTTCTTTCGCGCTTGATATTGCAGAAAAAATAGTAGAAGATAGAAAAGAGCCAAAATTTTCTGGAAGAATAGTAGTAGAAGACGCCCCTGCAAAGTATACCGCCCAAAGCAGAGTAAGAGTTGTGATTCCTTCGAAAAATATAGATGAGATATTCGAAATCTACAAGGTGACACATACATACGAAAACATTGCCGAACTTGAGGTCGGGAGTATTTCTTGGGACTTTCAAAAATATCTTTCTGTTCTTGAAAGTCGAATGAACAATCTTGAACTCACAGTTGCCGCCTTGCCTCGTAGTACATATACAGAAGATATACAGGGGCAAAAATACATTCCCCACGCTTCGAAACACGAAAAGGGAGGGATCGATGAAGTTCATGTCAGCCACAATGATGCAGCGGGGCTTCAAGGGGGAAATACTGAAGAACGATATCATCTTTCGCTGTCTCAATACGGCATGATACACCAGCAAAACACCGATACTGACCTTGACCCAACTTTTGAAGCGACTCTTGAACATGTAGCGAACAAAGGAGTAGCAAATGGATATTGTCCTTTGGACGCTTCTGTTTTGGTTCCTCTTTCTCAAATTCCGAATACTTTGACAGGAAAAGATGCAGAT
>DYKD01000285.1 GCA_020722765.1 Brevinema andersonii
AGTTGCTGTTTGGTTGTTTCTAGTGTGATATGTTTCATATTTTTTTAGCTTTTTGTTTGGTGTATTTTTCCCACCGATGAATTATTACATCTACAAATCTTGGGTCTAATTCCATGATGAATGCGTTTCGTCCTCTCTTTTCGCAAGCCATCAATGTTGATCCGCTTCCTCCGAATAGGTCAATCACATTGTCGTTGAATTTCGTGCTGTTCTTCAGTGCTTTCATTACCAGCCAGTCTGGTTTTTCTGTTGGATGAACATATTTGCTTGAATCAAGTTTATCAACTTCCCACACATCGTAGTCACTGTGGTCTCCATAGTATTCGTGTTTTCCTTCTTTCCATCCATACAGCAATGCTGTACCTTTTTTCTTTTTATTTCTACTGAGATTCTTTGCTTTAATTATCTGCTCATGTTTGTGCGGATATTCTAGCGTACGGATTCCAGCCTGATTTTTGACCCAGATAATAACCTCTGACAAATGGATTCCAGTTTCCTCCAATGTTTCCTGAAAGGTAGCGAACGATTGCCAGCCAGTACAGACATAGAAGACTCCCCCTTTCCGAGTGACTGCAGATAAGCACTTAAATGCTTTCAATGAGAAGTCCTTGAAGCTCGTATCACTCATGTTGTCATTCTTAATGCTTCCAAGCTTTTGGTTTGCTGATTTGTAATTCACATTGTATGGAGGATCTACCCAAACCATATCCATTGTTTTTCCGTCCACAAGTTTCTGTACATCATCCAAAGATGTTGCGTCTCCACACATCAATCTGTGTTTTCCAAGCTGATAGATTTCTCCTTGTTTTGCTTTGGGCGGAAGTTTTTCCATCAGTTGCTTGACTGTTTCTTCCGGCTCTTCATCGATAAATTGGTCTAGTATTTTGCTGACTTCTTTGTCATCAAATCCAGTGAATTCCAGTTCGGTTGTTATTCTTAAATCATTCATCACTTCGTAAAGCTTTTCAAAATCCCACTCACCACCAATTTTATTCATTGCAAGATTGAGTGCTTTTTCCTCTGTCTTTGTGATATCAATCTGGATTGCAGGCACTGTTTCGTGTTTCATTTCTTTCCACGCTCTGATTCTCTGGTGACCAGATATTACTGTGAAATCTTTATTGATGACTACTGGCTGTATAAAGCCAAATTTACTATACTAAGCGAGTGCTTTTTCCTCTGTCTTTGTGATATCAATCTGGATTGCAGGCACTGTTTCGTGTTTCATTTCTTTCCACGCTCTGATTCTCTGGTGACCAGATATTACTGTGAAATCTTTATTGATGACTACTGGCTGTATAAAGCCAAATTTACTAAGCGACTTTTTAAGACTTGTCAGTCCTTTGTCTGAAATTTTGCGAGGATTATATTCCGCAGTTTTTAGCTTTTCGATTTTAATGTTGATTGTTTTCATCATATTTCTTTTTTTCTTTTTTTCTTCAATTTTTCTTCAATCACCACTCCCATAATGTCGTGCTGAGCAAGTAATAAAAAGCCG
>DYKD01000286.1 GCA_020722765.1 Brevinema andersonii
TAAATGAGTGATGATGAAAAAATCAAAAAGAATCTGGATCTGCATGCCGAATGGATGAAATACGTCTTTGACAATCCAGATGTATTAGACAGGATTCCAAAGGAAGCTGTTTTGGTCCTGCTACCTGAAGACGATCCAGAGCTATCTCAAGAAAACTACAAAATTCTCAAAGAGAACAAGAGCAAAGGAATTCCGGTGTTAGCAATCAGTCTAAGAACACCCAAGCCGCACATCACGAAAATGGAGGTCGTCGCTGCGTGATCTCCAACCGGCGGCTCCTTGAAACTGAATCGTCACCTTTATGACAAGTTGAGAGAACTAATCTCCCGCGTCGGGGAGGAACCGCAATGATGCAAACTCATCCCCATGCCCTTGAGCGCATGGAGGGTCGAAGTGTGCCCTTGCATGAAGTGAAAGCCAGCACGCATTCATTGCGCCATTTTTCGGAGAATTTACAAAAGACAGAATGAGATGAAACTAACCTATGACCCTCGATATGACATAGCCTACATTCGGTTTCAAGAGAAACGCAATATGCTGGAGGCTATTCGGATAAACGATGAGCTTGTCATCGATATGGCTCCGGAAGGAACCATATACGGGATCGAATTGCTAAACGCTAACGAACAGTTGCGTCGCGAAGATGGAGGGGAGTTGGTTGTCTTCAAGGAGGCCACTGGTGAGCGTGCGGAAATACCATTGATTTTCAGTGGAGACAACTGAGTGATGAGTTCGTTGGTCAACTGCAATACGATTCGGCTTTTTAGTGGGGATTTGTACAACTTTCATGTACCTAACGGGCCAAAGGGATTAGCATATTTCTTTTCCTGCAAGCAATTGCATAAGAAAGGAGAAAGAAATGAAGATACCAGAAGCAAAAAGACCCTCTGAAGAAGTTTTAGCTAGGATCCACTCCTTGACTGATAAAAAAAGGAATGCTAGCGATGATCGAGCCCGAGAGTGGGGATTGGTTTTTAGGCAAAACCACACTTGAGGCTCTTAAGAAAGCTAAAGGAAAATATCCGGACAAAATTTTTTATTGTATTCGCATCGGCTTTCCTTTTGCCCACGAGCACAAAGGAGGGATTAGAAAGATATGAGCGTGCTCATGAAGGGAAACATTATAGATTTTATCCCTTTTTTCAGAGGCTCCTTGGATGAAAACAACAAACTCGTGATAAGTGACGATGGTGATCTTTTTCTAACCGTCGATACGGGCTTTAGTGGTGGCATTGCGCTGCCTTTAGATGTTTTGACAAAGCTTGAAGTGGAATTAGCATTTTACGACACTTTATCAGACTCAACTGATACTTTCAGATCCTTCGGATTCTCTCTTAGGATGATTGATATCGGTTTGAGACTTATAAAAGAATTGAGAACGTGTGACAAAATCACTGTAAAAGATTTAGAATCATTGGTTGACTGGAAAAGATGAATAAGTCTACAGTAGTTTGGCAAAATCTTGAATTCAAGCCGTAGGAGGCGTCTCCAGACGCC
>DYKD01000287.1 GCA_020722765.1 Brevinema andersonii
TCTAAGGGAGACTATCTACTTTTAGACCACTACGAATATCTGATTTATCCGCTACTTGGCTACAGCCTCATCCCATGACACTACCATTGCTTGCCCTGAAGGGGAATAAATAAATGTATTCTCTAAGAGGTAGTCAGATAACGTTTCTGACACAAAGATGATGACCTCATCTGGTTTGGCCTTCAAGTCCACCGGATAATCGGGAGCATAAAACTCGATACCAATGGTAGGGTATGCAAAAACTGTAACCTCATATTCAACAAATGGTCTATCCATGGTCGGGTCATAAGCATATATTATTTTCGGGCAACCATACTTCCCGACCATATCAAGTACCGAGCTCGCGATTTTGGCTAGCGCAGGATTTCTATCGATAAGTATCAAGTCAACCACTGGATTTTCACTTTGGGCAAACGTGACGGTCACGCCGTTATCAAAAACCCACGAATTAAATACTTTCACCATCTCATCTCCAAGAAGGCTGATTACATCATGATCAGTTGACTTTCCAGGAATGACGCCACTGTAATCTATTTGTTTGGTAATTATTGTTTTGGATAAGATTTTGCATCCAGCCAGATAATTTGGCTTGGTAACCATTGTCTCAATGTCGTCAACAGTGAGGATGGGCGATTGTGTGGGAGTCATAGTGGCTTTAGGCGGAGTCGTCAACGGTGCACAAGCGGTTAGGCATAAAAATATAACCAGGAGCAAGTTCCTTGGGGTCTTCATAGTAATCATATTGCTCTCCAACGGCTTTTGTCTGAGAACACGTTTCATGACATTCCATCCTCTCTTACCATTGCCACCCACGAACAAAGTCCATTTGATCTTCATAACCTGGATACGATTGGCCATCCAATATTGCATAGTACGCAATCGCATCTGCTAGACTCTCTACAGGCCACTTTTCAAATGCAGTCGGATTTGTCACAAGAGATGATCGTGGAGATGCATACGCCACAAGGATAGCAGGATTAGCGCTTATAAGATGGTGACTTATTTCATGAAGGATCATTATTTCTGCTATCAAATCTGGCTTTCCTGTAGCCCAAGTCGGCACCCGCGGATGCCAACTTGGTGTGAAGTTGCTGGGCGAAAAGACTGCCCCGCTTGCGGGTGCACAAGGGCTGCCTGTTTTAATACCTCCACACATCTTTTTTCGCTCTTCATCGCTTACCATCCAGAAAGTGAAAACATCCCTTTTCGCATTTTGGTTTTTCATGCTAGTTTGCAATTCGATCTTGAATTTCTCAATACCACCGACCAGTTCTGCAGCTTGTTCAAGCGATACGCTCAACAACTGGAGCTGATTGTAACTCCAGTAACCCTCGAATTCGACATCATACTTCTCCATCAATTCGCCCTGTAAATTGATTCGCGCGTTCTCTTTTCTCCAAATTGTGCATCTATAGCTTTTGACGCCATCGCAAGGGTGGTGTCCCGTTGGATCAACATATTTGACAGGATTATTGCTGGCATACGCGTA
>DYKD01000288.1 GCA_020722765.1 Brevinema andersonii
TTGTTTAGCACCCAGGGGAGAAATCCCGGGTGTTTTTTTGAGGAGGAAAAATGAAATTATTTCTGGAGTTACACGGGGATGGAGACGCACCAAGATTTATGAAAGATGGTGCCTCCATCGGAATTGGTTCCAGTAAGTATTTCCCTCTGGTTGGAATAACCAGAGCGGAGGTCGAAGCTGGGTTATTTAATCTTGCCCGAACGGAGTCGGGTAAGTATTTCCTGACACAAAAAGTCAGGGAGGACAATCGTGCCCTGGTGTTTCTAAAAGCCCAGGGTGGATACAAAGGATGGATCAATCCATCCGACGACACCACCGGAAGAACTTTAAGTGTGGATGTTGGGTCATCCACCACCGGTGGCGCTCTCGTCGGGCTCTATTTGTTAGAGCCAGGACAAAATATTATCCTCTCCCATACCGGGAGGAGGGTTGATAACATCCTCATCTACAGCTTTGTGGATGGGGAGCTGAGGAAGGAAGTCATTGCCAGAGAAAAATATCTGGCAATGCAAACATCTGCCAGGGTTGAGAGCCCCAGGTGTTGCTTTCATTTCGTCCAAAGCCAAAGGAGGACGAAATGAAAGGATTAGTTGTAGTAACAGGAAAAAGAATGCAGAACCTTGTTAGAACCTGCTCCTCAAGGGAGGAGGTTTACTACAAGGGCTTCCAAAAGATTTATGCCGATTATGGAATAGCTGGCATCGAGCTATTCATGGTTGGTATCGAAAGGCTGTCGAGAAAAGGCGGTCAGTTCGTTCCCAGCGAGCTTCGCCTTTTCGGGATCGGCGAATTCTCGGAAACGCAGATCCCGCTTAAAGCAATCCTGGCATATTTACAAGAGCAGGGTGGTGTGAAAGCTGTAGTGATTCACAACCATCCAAAGTCGACAGTCGATACCTGTCGACCATCATCCCAGGATATTAAGTTCCACTGGAAACTTCAGAACCTGTTAGAAATGTCCGGTGTGGAACTCGTATCATCCTATATTGTTGCTGACGGTGGGATGGTGGAGTTCGACACGGACGGAAAGCGAGCAGTCGTCTATCGAGACTGCTCGTATATCAAGGATGTTGTGGAAAATTCGCCATCAATAAAGGTTGGACTGTTCGATCCTGTGGTGGCGAAAGAATTTTTCAAGGTAAATGCCAAGACCGCAAATGGATTTGCAGTCCTGGACAACAAACTGGCTCCGGTCGAGCTCTGTCCATTATCAATGACCGGGGTTATTAGTGATGCAGTAGTTATCCAGAGAAAAATGGTCAGCAATAGAGCTGACAGGTTAATAATATATTTCTCTGGAAAGCAAAATATCCCGTATGTAAAAGGGTTGGAAGACACAGTATCCCCGCTCTTTAGTGTGTTGGATGCAATCGACCTTACATCCAATTATTCCTTCACACTGGAAGATGTAAAGGCGATTGAAAAAGAAGCCGATAAAAAAGCGAGGAGACGAAAATAAAAAAGCTGGCAAAAATTTTTGCCAGCTC
>DYKD01000289.1 GCA_020722765.1 Brevinema andersonii
TTACTAGACCCGGAGCTGGCAAAACGCATAATCCTCGATGGTCGAGAAATTAGCTACCAGCAATTGGTTGAAGAACTAAAAAGAATGAAGGGAATATGATATTTATATGAGTGTGGAGGTAAAGACTAAATAATAATGCCGCCGCAAAGGAGACATTCAAAACCTGCAGAAAGATGTGTGTGCATGGAATGTGGCGCAACCATCCCATCAGGGGGGCAGCACTGCAGGGATATCCCGGAATGCCCCGTGTGTGGAGCTGGTGATCACCCTCTAAGAAGGAGAAGGTGAGTAGCACAAGCTCCGGAAGTGACATGACAACAGAACTAAAAGTAGCTGTGATGATATATGGGCAAGAAGATTTGTCTGCTCAACTTAACGAATGGGAAACCTTCGTTGAATCACATTCTAAATTTGACATAGTAGCTGATATAATAAGGGAACCAGAACTGACTAATATCCCCAAGTGGAACGATTGCTATTTTATTGCAGGGTGGAATGTTGACCGTTCAAAAATACCCACGTATGCTCATATTGTAACTTTATTGTGGAAACTACTTGAAGGGCAAAGTACTTGCTGGGGAGGCGGCACATGGGGTGGTGATTATGGTATTCATGGAAGACCGGTAACCTCTATTCCCTATAATGTCTCTTGGTGGAACAACCCTTGCATTCAAGACCACACTTATCAAGGGTTTGAAACAACTGGGGCACAAATAATTACGCACGAGTTCCAAAATGCTTTACGATGGATAATTCTTACCGAGCTCGGTTTCCCCGCTGGCTCACTTCCCGACCCTTACGCTGGAGATTGTGCTGGAATGACTCTTGCAGAATGCTATATCTCTATATTCAACGCTATTACGGATGACATGTATAGTGCAATCGATTCTATATTCAGGAAGGTGACTCTCGAATCAGTACCCGCAGATACAACGGTTACTATTGTTGACTAAAATCGAAAAAGTTTAAATATTAAGAAGATATTACTATTAATTTGAGGGAGCAAGAACATCCACCCAATCCACACCGTCACTCCTCTGGTATCTGTCCATCTTCACCTCTCCTTGCTCCCTCATCCCTCAAAAAACTTTTTATAATGCTATGGTTTTTCTTCTACGAGTGAGGAGTGAAAAATGCCCATACTTGAAGGGATAGCTCTTGATGGGGATACTGGAGAGCCAATAATATTTGGTGTTATCCAGGTAAGGGATGAAACCAAGCGAAACATTATAGCTATCACATCCACGGACGAAAAGGGGGAGTTCTCGGTGGAAGTTCCAGAGCAAAAGGTTTGGTGTTGCCTTTTTGGGCAAATTTACCAGCCAGTTTGTTTTCAGGTTACTGACGATAAAGGCGCGTGGGCTCCTATTCCACCTGAAGGGAGACGCGTAAGGATTGAAAGTGTAAAAATCACCTTAGAAACACTGTCATGAAAGCTCTCGTTATCGCCCCTTTCGATGGAACAGTTGTGCTCGAAGCGAC
>DYKD01000290.1 GCA_020722765.1 Brevinema andersonii
GGAGCCAAGAGCCAAGGGCAAGTAGCCAAGAGCCAAGGGCAAGTAGCCAAGAGCCGAGTGCAAGTAGCCAAGAGCCAAGGGCAGGTAGCCAAAAGCTAAGGGCAAGTAGCCAAAAGCTAAATGTCAAAGGCCAAAAGCGAAAGACCAAAAGACGAATGGAAGGCAGAGATCAGGAGTCAGAGGTTAGAAAGCAGAGGGCGGAAAACTGCAAGAGATTTATAGCTTGACTTTTGGGAGTAGATTTGATATGTTTTTAGTGCAAGAAATAGCAAATTTTATGTAGAGTTGGGAGAAATAGATGAGTTTATCGGAAGTAGAAAAAAGCGTTCAAGAGATTTGGAAATTATTCAAAGAGACGGATCGCAGGTTAGATAAGCGGTTTGAAGAAACGGATAACAGGATTAAGGACCTTGCTGCGCTTTTTACAGGTCAATGGGGGAAATTGATAGAGTCTTTGGCGGAGAGCGGGATACTGGAACAATTGCAGTCGAGGGGGGTTGCAGTTACTAGATTGTTTCGTCGCTCAATCAGCCGACAAAACGGTCGTGAGATGGAATTGGATTTTTTGCTGACCAATGACAGTGAAGCGGTTCTTGGTGAAGTCAAGACTACCATGAAAGCTGATGATGTAAAGAATTTTGTAAACAAATTGGGTGAGTTTTTGTATTTTTATCCGCATTACAAAGGATTTAAAATTTATGGGGCGATGATAGGACTCAGTATGGAAGAAGAATCAGCCACGTATGCGTATCGGAACGGGTTGTTTGTTTTTAAGGTAGGCGGCGAGGGGATGTTACAACTGTTAAATGATGATAAATTCGCGCCAAGAGATTTTGGCGCTGCTTGAGGGGTTTACACTTTTCCATTCCTAAGCGTTTTTAAGCTGCTCTGGGTTGATTTTTCTTACCGATTTACTACTTCATTTCTTAAGTTGTAACAGTTCAGCCCCGTCGAAAGTGAATGTCATTCCGACCGGGGGGAGGAATCTTTGACAGCAAGAATGTAGACTTTTAGCAGATCATTCGCTATACAGATTTCTCGCTCCGCTTCGAAATGACAATGTGCCTGAACTGTTACCTTAAGTTTTCCTGTGGTTTTAGTCTTGTTTTATGGGGGATATTATCGATACGGTGGGGCTGGTATTTCCTTTGGAAATAACTAAGGATAAAGGTTAAAGGAAAAAGGAACTGGAATGGCGAGAGGCAGAAGTCAGAGGTCAGCAGACAGAACAACAGAGGTCAGTCAGAAAATAGAGATCAGGAGTCAAAGGCAAGAGGGGTGAAAGGAAAGATAAGGATAAAGGAAAAAGAAAAAAGCAGAAAAGCGAAAGACGAAAGGCCAAAAGCCGAATGGAAGAATGGAGGAATGGAAGGGTGGAAGGCAGGAAGATTGGAGGATTGGAAGGCTGGAAGGGAAACGGAATGGAAGAGCGGAAGGTTGGAAGGAAGAAACAGGAAGGTTGTAAGGGTGGAAGGA
>DYKD01000291.1 GCA_020722765.1 Brevinema andersonii
GCGTTCCCAATCGAAAAATGTCATTTTTAAATAAAAGGATTCTTTATTGCTGGAAAAACTTGACTGAAGGTATCCACTTTAGTATCTTGTTGTCAGGCGAAGCAAAGAAGTCCAAGTGGATACCTTGCTCCGGAACGGGTGGATACCTTGAACGGAATACGCATATAACCGCAAAAGTCATATCAGTTAATGCAACCTAGTTTGGGACAAGGTCAACTTGTAAATTTTGAAAAAACAGTAAAATGAATTATATTTATTGAAAAAATAGATTACGAGGTGGTGATGAAAACAGTTACTCAGAAAGTGATAGCAAAAAAAGCGAATGTTTCAGTCATGACCGTTTCGCGTGTCATCAACAATGAAAAATATGTAGATGAGAATGTCAGAAAAAAGATCTGGTCCATAATCAAGAAATACAACTATTCCATGAACGTGATGGCTCGTGGCCTCAGGACCAACAAGGTCAATGCTCTCGGAATCATTTTTCGTTCCGGGATCAATGTTTTTGCCATCCCTTATTTCTCAAATCTCCTCCAAGGGTTTGAACAGGTCTGTATTGAGAATAGTTATGATATCCTTCTCGGAACATCAGAATATAGGGATTTCCAATATCAGCGCCTGGCAACACAGAGAAAAGCCGCTGCTTACATGATCGTAGCTCCTTCTGTTGAGGAAATTCCAGGATTTGAAAAAGTGGATAGCTCCAATTGTCCTTTCCTGATTGTCAACAGCAGAGGCAAGTTCAATTATATTGATGCGGATAATAGCCAGTGTATTAAGGATGTGGTAAAAATCCTTGCCCGCCAAGGTCGTAAAAAAATCGGGTTCATCAAAGGTCCGTACTCCTCTTCCAATGCCCAGGAACGTTACAACTCTTATGTGAGCGCATTGGAGATAGCAGGGCTTCCTCTGAACAAGGCATTTGTCTGGAATGGCGAATTCGATACCCTGAGTGGTGAACGTGCAGGAGTTGAGATTGTTAAGATGGAGGATCGCCCTGATGCTGTGATTGCAGCCAATGACTTGACAGCCATAGGTCTGATAAAAATTTTGAATAGGTATGTCATAAAGGTTCCTGATGAGATTGCCGTCGTGGGATACGACAATATCGGCAATGGTGAACATTTGCAGCCCCGTCTCAGTTCGATTGATCCTCATTCAATGAGGTTGGGAGCAATGGCAGCCAAGACACTGCTTCAGTTGATAAAAGACCCCAAGCTTAAGGTTCGGGAGACAATAGGTTCAGAAATCATTTTCAGGGACAGTTTCAAGGTGGATCGATAGTATCTTTGTCTTCAATTCTCCACTTTCTGCTGATTTATTTGTCTTGGACTTGCCGAGGTTTTGGCCTGATAATAAATCATCAGTATAATTTTGAGGATAATACCTTAATGGGAAACCGCCAGCTCTTTCAAGAAAAAATTCGACCTTGTCCCAAACTTAGTGTAAAATGACCTTGAAGTCAAATAAA
>DYKD01000292.1 GCA_020722765.1 Brevinema andersonii
TATTCGCAGGAAAAGACCCGTATACGGCAACAGTTGGATTCACGAGTTTCGACATCCATAAAGAATTGGATACTATAGGATCCAAAACTGAATATAGTAAATAACAGGAGGCTCCCATGAGCGTATCATTCATCTATGTTTTACAAGACATTCAAGGAAATGTTAGGTATGTTGGTCGGACAAACCAGCAACCAGAACGTAGATATTCTACTCCTCTTTATGTTACAATATCAGATGAAACAAGAAGAAGAATGTCACTTGCATCTAAAAAAAGATGGCATAAGGAGTTATAGGTATGGTATCAGAACATCGTGGCATTTCACAAAGCAATGGAATTCATAGTGCTTTTACTTGGGTATGGTTAGACCAGGCAGCTAGACTTGCTGAAACAGATGTCGTACAAGGCGATGTCGATAACCATTGTCTCGGCATTCAGCTTGATAACGACACACAATATTACCCTACCAGCATATCTCCGATTACTTGGGAATTATTGGCATATCCTACTGCTACCCAATTTACAGATCTTACAGATGTCCCTTCAGCTTATACAGGAATGTCAGGACAACTGGTAACGGTTAAAGGCGATGAAACCGGGCTTGAATTTACAGATCCTAACAAGGAGTTCACTGATCTGACTGATGTGCCATTTTCTTATACGGGTAGGTCAGGACAGTTTGTGCGCGTCAAGATTGATGAAACAGGATTGGAATTTTACCCATCAGCAGTACAGGATGAGCGTGTAAAGATACTTGATACTGATACTACACCTGGATATCTTGTAGGTAAGATTACCGCCCAAGATGGGGTCGAAGCCACAGTATTTGACTCATTCGGGGATGCTAGACTCATCATAAGTGCGCCAAATATTGCACTTCTTTCAGGTGATCTGGATACTGAAAAAACTAACAGGTTGAGTGGTGATGCCAATCTCCAAGCTCAACTGGACATAGATATTGCTAACCTGTCATCCTTAAGCGGAGAAGTATCAACAGCGCAGGCGGACATAATTACGAATGCAGACAATATATCATCCCTTTCAGGAGAAATATATCAGGCACAGTTGGATATTGCAAGCATATCTGGAAGCCTTGATATTACCAATTCAAACTTGGCTACAACTAATGCAAACCTGTCAGCAATTAGCGGGGAAATGGCAACAGATGCCGAACTTGCCGCTGGCCTTCTTGCACTCAGTGGTGATATGGTTGCCCAATTCACTGCAGCCGATCTTGCACTATCTGGTGATATGGTCAGTCAATTCGAAGCTGCAGACACAGTTGTTCTCAATACTGCAAATACAAATATACTTGCACTTAGCGGAGATATTGAAAACATACTTGGCTATTATTCAGCGGTTTCCGGACAGGTATTGTATTCTGCTGGGCCATCTGGACAGCCTTATTTCGCCTCACCTGTAGGAGGCGGTGGTTCAACGCCGGACTACATAGCC
>DYKD01000086.1:0-1600 GCA_020722765.1 Brevinema andersonii
TCGATGACGAAGGCTCGGAATACTGCGAGCTGTCAGGGGGCCTGTTGCAAAGCGGAGAGGAGTCAATCGACATGTAACGACGAACAAAACCGCGAAGTGCTGCGCTTGATGGCGCTTCGCGGTTTTCGTGTTTTCCGATATTTAGCACAGAAAGGAGCTAAGAATGATTACAATTCAAGCTAAAGCGTTAAACGTGGCTCTTACGAAACTGTCAAAGATTCCCAACAAGAAGGTGGGGGTCTTAGATGGTATGGCACTGCTCCGTGCAGAGAATAACCAGTTCCATATCAGAAAAACTGATCTGGACATCGATTATCGCGTCACATTAGCATGCGATAGCAGCGAGTCGTGGGATTGCATAGTTGCCAACTTAAAGATTCTAAGAGCGGCTCTTAAAGCGCATAAACGCCAAACGGTTACGTTAGATTACCGGCAAGATAAACTCATTGTCAATGAATCTATCGTCTTACCTGTACAAGATTCCGAAGATTACCCAGTCGAGCCGACGGTAAACGGTAGTGCAACGCGACTTTCGCTCCGAGAGTTCACAAAATCTTTGCGTCAAATAGCCTATGCAGCATCTCACGAGGACTCACAAAATACGCTTAGTTGCATAGCGGTAGACAGTGAGCGCATCTGGGCTTGTGATGGGCATCGCTTAGCGTCGCGTGCGAATCCTGGAATCCCGGAATGTCTACTGCGGATCAATGCTGTGAAACCTCTTCTCAAGATATTCCAGTCTGAGAAGGATTTTCCAGCGCCCGAAGGGAATGTAACTATCGGCGAAGAGTATGCACTGTTTGATTTCGGGCAAGAGTGCTTTTTTGTTTACTTAGCACAAGCTAAGTATCCTCCGGTCCGCTCAGTCATTCCAAACGTAGAGCCGATCTCCGTTATACTCTTTGAACGGGAAGGAATGTTATCCGCACTTGATCCTATCATTGCGATAGCAAGCGACAAACACAAATGTGTAGCCCTAACAGTCAAACGAGACAAGATCAAGATCGAGCATTCCAACGCCGATTGTGGAAATCTCAGCACTGTTCTCAATTCGCTAACCATTGTTAAAAGCGCGTCTATTGTCAATGTAGCCTTTAATGTCTTTTATCTCACGGAAATGCTTAAGACAATGCAATGTCATTTTGTAACCTGGTTCGCTTATGAAGGCGCGGCGACTCAACAGTTACAGGACCAAAAAGCCGCTTGCGAACAAGAAGGCACAGTATGTGCGCCTCCCTCAACAGAGGAACTGCCTAATATCTTTATGAGCGAGGAAGAATCAGGCCTTCCGTTAATGGAGACCACAGAATTTCATCTAATCATGCCCATGAGGCAATGAGATAGGAGCTAATATGTCAAAGCTACCATCTAAACGGTCAAAAAATGTTCCGACTGTCCGCAAGGTGTCGGAAATAGAGGAAACAATCAAGAAGGCCCTTCCAAAGGGCAGAAAGGAAGGTGAAGTATATTTAACCATCCAAATTGGCGACGTTGCATTGGGGTGTCCATTGGGAGAAGTGTTAGGAGACTCTTTAAGAAAACTTGTCCGACATTTCAAGCTGAAAGGCATCAATGTGTTAAACACAGAATACGCCAAGAT
>DYKD01000086.1:1700-2972 GCA_020722765.1 Brevinema andersonii
AACCATGACTGAACCGGTTGAAATGTGGAAACACAAAAAGGCTTCAGAGCGTTATCGAGCGCAACGATTCGCGAGCTTCCTTGATTTCTATTTTCCAGGGCAATATGACAAACTTGCCCGATTTGTCGAAAAAAACTGGAGGAGGGAGAAAGGCTATGAAAGTTGCAATCGGGGAAAAATCTCTAACAATTTGGAACGAAAATAGAAAACGTTATCGCGACGAAGGCCAAGTATGGCACGAGCTTGGCAACACTCTATGTGAGATGGGTTGCGACGTGCATTTTTTCAATCCAAGCCTAACTGAAGGCTATTCGACTGTATCCGAGTATGGATTCGATCTGGTCCACCCAGAGTTAGGAGCAGTTGTCGTTTGGGATAGCGCGTATCACTCTATGCACAAAACGCTTAACCATCATGGCGAATTGACATTAAATGTTAAAAATCGAGTACTCGCAAAAGAGGAACAAATCTCTTGACAGTGTTACCGATTCATGCAACAAAGGAGGTGATTATGTGCAGACATTTTTTCAGGAATTGGTGGAAACAGGCTTAGAATACGAACCATGGGACATTTGGATGCTCCCGAAAAACATTACAAGAAAAGGAGAAAGAAATGGCGCTCAAGAATGTAAACAACCAAAAGCAGGTGGATTACCAAATCCGCAGAGTAAAAGAAGAAGTTTTTATCCAAGAATGGAGAAATCTTAATGGAAAACAAAAACTCAAAGTGGCGGGTTTGTGTGGTCTTAATGGAACAAACCTAAAAGAGCTCGAATCCGGCCTCATCGCGTATGCGAAAGGCATTCTTGAAAAGCAGAAGGGAGAAAAAATGGAAACAGCAGAAAAGACTCAAGAAGCGTCCCCCCCTGTGGAGGTAGAAAAAGTACAAGAAACATCTCCCCCCGAGAATTCTCGGGGAATAACCATGGAGGATCTCAAAGAAGATCGTAAAATTAAGGCGGTTGTAGCCCGTCCTTCCCAGGACGACAGAGATCGCCTTAAAAAATCAATGGAGAAAGACGGGTTCGACCTTACGGAGCGGATCACCTGCCTTGCAGATGGCACGCTGGTTGACGGTCATACTCGGCTTGAGGTGGCAAAGGAACTTGGAATTGTCATCCCGCCAGGATGTATTGAAATTCTCGATGTTCCCAAAGAGGACATTGACAAGATCAAAGCTCATATTCGGCGAAAGAACCTTGACCGCCGAATGCTCACTCCGGCCGAAATTATGGAAGCTTACATAAAGATTTATCCTGAAATCTTTAAAGA
>DYKD01000086.1:3072-6394 GCA_020722765.1 Brevinema andersonii
AAGAAAGCTTCTACTGTGGATAAGAAAGCTTCTTCTGTAGAAGGCCAAGAGCCTGCTACAGAAGAAGCTCCAGCAGCTTCCATTCCCAGTGCTAGCGGAGAAAGAGCAGGCAAAGGGAGAGCAACGAGAATCGCGGAAATTACCGGCCTAACGGAGTCTCAGGTTCGCAATTGGTTTGAGGTTTTTGTCTATTGTCCTGATTTGGTCCAAGGCATACGAGAGAAGGGTTGGGAAGATATGAGCGCAGCCGCTTCCGAAATACGCAAGGAGCGTGCACTCTGCAAAGAATATCTTCCCAAGGACTGGCAGAAGATCAAAGCTGGAGCAGATCTCAATCTTAAGAAGCTCGATAATGATATCCGAGCTTATATGGAGGCCTGCTATGCCAATACTGGTGAGTGGGGTTGCACGAGCAAGGATATTGAGGAAGTATATCAGAGAGCGCAAGAGAAGGAAAAGAAGAAGGCCCCAAAACGCCTTTCTCCAGTTGCTAGGAAACTCAAGACTGTAATTGAGAGATTCGAGACAGCCGCAAAAAGGCACTATAGGGTCAAGGAGTTTGCTGTCCTTCTCGATGACTCTGGCAACGGTCTTTCAGCGCCGCTTATGACTTTCTACGAATGGCTCAAAAAAGAGTTTGAAGCCGAAAGTGAATAAACCTATCCTAGCCAAAGCCCTTCCTTCCTGGAAGGGCTTTTCTTTTGGAGAAAACAATGATTCAGATAGCCTACAACAACGTTAATGCGTATGTTCGTGGTCCGGTAGAGGAAATTTCCTATATCGTGAAGAGTCTTGAGTACATCCCAAAAGGCGCAAGATTCTTTCGCAACAGGAAGGCGCGTACTTTTTTTTCCGCCAAATATCAAATGTTCCCTAGCGGGCTTTTATCCCATGTCACAAAAAAGTTGCATGCACTGGAAATTGGTTATGAGTTAATCGACAGACGTGAGAAACCTTCTAATCCATATGGTGAAATCGCCCTTTCTTTTCCTCTTAGAGACTATCAAGAAGAATGCGTAAAAACTTTTGTAGAAGCGACAAGAGGTTATTGCAACCTCATGATGCGTTCCGGTAAAACCGTGATTGGCGTAGCCACTACACAGTATTTGAATTGTAACACTCTTTTTGTTGTAAACACCAAAGACCTCTTGGAACAAACCGTTAATGAATATCACACAGCAGGAAACATTGAAGCTGGAATCATCGGAGACGGAAATTTTTCTCCCAGCGTGATCACTGTCGGAATGGTTCAAAGCCTGTCGAGAAAAATCAAAAATCAAGACGAGAATATTTTAGATTTTCTTAAGTCTATAGAGCTTCTCATTTTCGATGAATGTCATAGTAGTTCGGATAGCTACCAAATAGTGTCTAGAGCATGCCGTAACGCCTTCTACAGGTTCGGATTGTCTGCTACCGTATCTTTGGTCGATAGGACCACAAGGATGTTCACAGAGGCAATGACAGGCCCTCTCGTTTATACTGTGAGCACTAGTCGGTTAGTGGAAGACAAAAAAGTGGCAAAACCCAAAGCCTTCTTTTTGTCTTGTAATATTGCGACTCCCAAACCGGAGCTTATCCCAACGGATGGTGGAATCTTTGAAGAGTTCTGGAGAGTGTATTACCAAGCCGCAATTGTCGAAAATCAGGATAGAAACTATCTTATAGCGTTACTCGTGAAGAAACTTGTCGAAAAAGGATATCATCCTTTAGTTCTCGTAGAAAGCATCGCACATGGAGAAAATCTTCTTAAGATTCTCAAATCGAGATTTTTTGATACAATCTTCGTGTCCGGGAAGGATAACAAAGAACTGAGAGCAAAAACATTAGCGGAGATACAAGAAAAGAGGCTTCAATGCTTGATCGCCACAAAGATTTTTTCTCAGGGAGTGAATATCCCCAAGCTTTCTGCAATAATTAATGCAGGAGGACTGAAGTCAAAATCTTGGACATTCCAAAAATTTGGTAGGAGTTTGACTGCTATAGAAGGAAAAAGCGTTGGCTTAATCTTTGACTTTATGGATAAGGATTCATGGAAGTTAGAGCAACACTCCTGGCAAAGATTTAACCTCTGTAAGAATGATCCTGCGTTTGACGTTTTCCTAGGTAATATTGATAAGTTAGAGAAGTTACTTGACAAATGAAGCATTGTGTGGTAGGGGTGGAATGCTTGCCACTAAATTAGCAAGCATTCCACTAAAGAGAGGTGATGAGACAGACAGAAAATAAATAGTACAGAGAAATAAATAGTGCAACCGAAGAAAAAAGTCAAGAAAATTTTTCACACTTTGTTGAAAAACCATCAATACGAAAGGAAAGAATAATGCTGACTGAAGCCGAAAAAGAGAGCCAAGAACGGTTCTCGAAATATCGGAAGTCTTTCATCCATTATGTCATCATGCACGATATTCCTGGTGAGTTGCTTTCTCACTATGAAAAATGCGTCCTGGATATCCTCTGTATGTATGATAACAATGAAAGAGATGCCACCTATTCTCAAATCGCGAAGTGTCTGGCCTGTAGTGAAATAACGGTTGCAAGAGCCGTAAAGAGTCTTAAGAAAAAATTCCCCAATCATTTTTGCGTAATTTTACATAGAAGAGATGAAAAAACCAGAAACATGTACGTAATTGACTGGGAAGGAATCATAGATACTCTGAGAAACAGAATGGCTTTTCTGACCGGCATTCGCAATTGGAGATTCAGTGCAGATCCCTATGTGAATTTTTATGGTAAACGCCGATCATCCAGAGGTATTATTTATCAGACTGGTCGATCACCCAATAGCGTTACTTATAAAACTGGCAATTCTCCCTCTGTAAGTACTCGAAATCATTCTAATCTATCTGAGAGATCACCTCTTACTGTATCTTGTTCTTATAATAATATTCTTATGATCGAAGATCAAAAAAAACAGTCTAAAGAACAAGCTAAGAACTTCACTCAGAATAAGAAGCTTGAAGGAGATGATCATGAAGCAAGCTCAGAGAGCTTGCTTCATGATCACACTATTTCTATTAATGAGCTTAAGAAGGAGAAAACCACTGAAGAACTTAAAAAAGAGAAAATGAGAGAGAAAGTAGCTATGGTTATGCTTAGTATAGTTAAAAATCTTACTCAGAATAAGAAGCTTGAATTGGGTGATCACAAAGAAAGCTCCCAGAGCTTTCTTTGTGATCGTAGTGTTTCTTTTGGAGAGCTTAAGAAAGAGAAGGATCACTCCAGTACTCTTGAAGAGTTTAAGAAGGAGAAGAAAGAAGAAAAAAACTGCTCCAGTACTCTTGAAGAGTTTAAGAAGGAGAAGAAAGAAGAAAAAAACTGCTCC
>DYKD01000086.1:6494-9547 GCA_020722765.1 Brevinema andersonii
CTCCAGTACTCTTGAAGAGTTTAAGAAGGAGAAGAAAGAAGAAAAAAACTGCTCCAGTACTCTTGAAGAGTTTAAGAAGGAGAAGAATATTTTTACGATACAGAATAAGAAGCTTGAATTGGGTGATCACAAAGAAAGCTCCCAGAGCTTTCTTTGTGATCGTAGTGTTTCTTTTGGAGAGCTTAAGAAAGAGAAGGAGAAAACTACTATGCTAATGTTCAGCACAAGCAAACCTCCCCTCCCAGATGAAACTTCTGATGAAGAAGCACTAGAGGATGATCTGCAGGAAAACTTCCAAAACGACTATTCAGAGTTTGAACAAGAATCAGAAAGTAGTGATTTTGCAAGTATTGAGGATGATTCAGAAATTTCCATCCCCGAGAATTCTCGGGGTAAAACTTTCGAGGAGGAATCGGTTTCACTTTCTTTTGGACAGCAGAAGATACCAGAGTTTGAACAAGAATCAGAAAGTAGTGATTTTGCAAGTATTGAGGATGATTCAGAAATTTCCATCCCCGAGAATTCTCGGGGTAAAACTCTTGAGGAAGAGTTGGCTTTACTTTCTCTTGAATACCATAAGGCATTAGAAGCTGAGAAATCTTTCACCTCTATGAGACGTCCTACCACCGAGGAGGATTTCCAAGAGTTGAAAAAGAGAAAAATAGCTTGTAAGAGCGCAGTGGGCAAAATGCACTATCTTATTCTCAAGGAAGACTTGCGAATTCGTAATGAAAGGCGTCCTGCAACTCCACTAGAGCTTAGAAAGCGTTATATTTCCTCAATAAAAACCAGGTTTCCTGATTGGGAAGAGATACTCAAATGGGCTAATCTTGAATGGGATGAGGTGGAATACCGTATGGAACGCAACTTTGATTACGATCCATTTGAGAATATCGGCCAGTACTGGACTTATGATTGCCATAATAAATATGGTCATCTCAGGGAAGAGGAAAGAAACAAAGTTTTCGCTAAAGAGGCTTGTAAATGGTTAGATACACGGTTTTGCTGGTTGAGTGAAAGGACTTTGAAAATGTTAGCTAAAGCAAGGGCTATGGCTGATGAAAGAATGGCTGATTATGAAGTATGGTGCGGTGCTATCTATTTTGAGACTGGGAGAAAGATCCGTCATACGCACTTCAATTGTTTTTGGGCTCCTGATGCCTATCAGCGTTTTGTAGACGGGGAATACTTTCTTCCTCAGAAGGAAGGCTGCGAAGAAACTGAAAAAATGAGAGCGAAAGGACAGAGTAATGTAAAATACAGAGAGTTTAAGTTTGAGAATATGGAGTTGGATTATTCACATCTCACTTGGGAGGACATACAGAAAGGAGACTTTACGTATGACTGCTAATTTTGATCTTTATTTGGTGTTGGCGATGATGTACGATGCACATTTTTGCGCCTATGTTCTAGAAACTTTGAACACTAATTATGTTTTGGACCGCCAAGCGAAGATTATTATGGAAGCAATTATTCGTCTGCATAAGAGAAATCTTCCGGTAAGCTTTGTGGCCGTAGCGGATATTATTGATACTAACCCGGAATTGAGCGAAGAAGTCAGTGATGAAATTTGTAAGCTTGTGCTCACTTACGATGACAAGTCAAAAGAAGATTTTTTGAAGCGTTGCCTTAAAAGCGTTCTTCCCGGTATCCAAGACAGAATTCTTTCTGTTTCAGTAATACAGAATCTCAATAAAAGTGTTGAATTAGCAGATCAGCATCGCTATCGAGAAATACTTACACTTTGGAGAAACACAATAGATAAGGCTTCATACCGGGAAGTGGACTACAAAATGTTTTGGGAGGAACCCAATTGGCAAGGATACAAAAAAATAGAGGGGGTTCCTACTGGAATAGTGGGATTGAATAGCGCTGGAGAGGAAGTCTTTTTGGATGAGTATTTGCAGTATCGTGGATTAGGTAGAGGGCATCTTAACCTCTTTGTTGGCACAACTAAATATGGCAAGACTATGGCAATGCTTAACCTGGCGACATATATGAGCACCTTGGGATATGAGGTGGATTTTTACAGTTTGGAGATGCCAGTGGACTACTTAAAGCTCCGAGGCCTTTCTTCAATTCTTGGAGTCTCGACTTTTAATATACGGGACTTTCCTGAGCAAGCAAAAGAGAAATATCAATTAATGAAAGAGATTTTGCCATATTGTGGAGAGCTGCGTCTTTATCAATATCCGGCTAATTATCTTACTCCTGAACACATTGCTATGAACGTTTATAGAGATCTCCAAGCAGAAAGAATTGTTGATGTGGTGATAATAGATTATTTGGAGTTCATGAAGAAGAAAGGTCAATATCGAGCTGAATGGGAGGGAGTAGCGCTGATGCTTCCGGATTTGTGCAATGTCGCCAGAGACAATAACTTTGTACTCATTAGCGTGTCGCAGGTTGGCAGAGCTGGAATAAGAGCAAAAGGCGGTGGAGCGGAGCACATTTCGGGTGGAATAGTAAAAGTGTATGGCGCTGATCTTGTATGTTTTTTTCAGGAGAAAGTAGAAGTAATGACTGATATCAGAGGAAATAAAAAAGAAAGAGTCGTTAATTATCTTGACGTAAAGTATAATAGATACGGCAGAAAAGGATTGAAATTGGAATTGGATGTCAACCACGATTTAGGTAAGGTTTTTACCCCTTCTCCTACTCTTGAACAACTAAAAAAAATACGTGAAACAAAAAAATAGCTTGACATTTTGTCCGATTTAGAGTATATACTAAGAGAAAAACGGAGGTTGCTGATGCCATATCGCAAGAAAGAAGGTCAGGTCGGGAGAGGCAGGAAAGGATATGCTCTTATGAATATTGAAGTGCCGATTCCGTGGAGAAAAAAGATAAACCTGATAGCGGAATTAAAGGGCGTGACAAGAACGGCTCTTTTGAAGGGGATTTTGAAGGAAAGGTTTAGGTTGAATGATGAATAAGGTTGGGGTTTCGGGTGCTACAAAGGCTAAGCAGCAAGCATTAGCAAAAATTATTGCTGCTCATTTGAGAATAGTTCAATCTATTTTCAAGCGTTATGGCGGTCTTGATTGGCTTGA
>DYKD01000293.1 GCA_020722765.1 Brevinema andersonii
CTTTTATTAAATAAAGTTTCTTGAAACGGGCTTACAATTTCGCACAACGTCTTGCAGATAAAAGAAGTTGCCGAAGGCAATTTGGAGAAATCTTTGATTTCCCTTTTATCCTCTGTTGTGCGAGTCCGTTAGGACCAAATTGCAAAGTAATTTGAGTTGCGAGCCCGTCTTAATTTTGTTTTATCTTCCTCCTTCAAATCGGGTAAATTCTCCGATACTGAGAGCGTTATCAATGTTCATAGTTTCGCCATTAAGTGTTATCGTTCCCTTCCATTCAATAAACGCGCGACCCCATGTATGTTTTCCATCTTTGTCCCACCACGCTCCTTTACCAACTTCCCATCCAGATGGGGGCCAGTATCCGTATGCTTTGCCTGTTAAGTTTACCTCTCCGGCCTCATAGACTCCAGATATATGAAACTCACTTGGCTGGAGACCTCCATCGTCGCTATACTCAAAATTATCAAATGTAAAATACTCTCCTCTATTTGGGAAGTTTATCCGAGCCTGATGTTGAAATGAAACAGGAGTTTCAATAGGGGATGGATTTAAGGCGTGTGAAAACATCAGGTCAAAATCATCATTATGGATATACATACAGGTAAAGTCTGAGATCGATGATCCACCTCCTGCATGATAATATGATCTATGATACGCCCGATCAAACAGAAAATTGCCATAAAAAGTATAACTTTCATTGGGCATAGTTAAATTCGCTTCAAATGTTCCGACATCCCAAAAACCACCCCAAATATCAATGTCTTCTGTGTCCCAACTAACTCCATGAATTATATAGGGTCCCTCTGGTTTTCCCATCCAGAAGGGTATGCCTCTTGCCTTGCCTTCGATCTCAAGAACAATTCCATTTCCAGGAACCTCCACTCTGGATATCCATCTTCTTCCTTGTTCGTCATAAGATAGATATGTGCGAGTTTCACCCAACGTATAAACAGTTGGATAGGGAAAGTGTCTCTTTTCATTGTCAAAGTACATAGGTGCTTTCGTCGCAGGCAGGAGGTACCACTGACCATCAAGGAAAATCCTGTGTTGCATGTCTCCTACAATCGGCACTCTTTCCTGGAAAATAAGGGTGTGTTTTCCATCTTTGGTTTTTCCCTCTCCAACATAGATAAAGCATTGCAGCCCCCAATGAGGGTCAGGGAGATTTTTTAGAATATGATCTTTTGTTTCCTCATGGACTATCCCCAAAGGCACAAAATCGTGAGCCGTTGGGATATCTCTTATCCAGGAATTGCTTTTTGTAAGTGGCCAGGATTTCTCATGGTTCTTAAATCTTACAAAGGAAACTATTGCCACGATCATCACTACTAATACCAAAATTCCTATTAAGATTTTTTTATTCATTCCGATCAAGATTTTTTTGTTCATCATAATTTAGTTACCTCCTTCCTTTATAAAGTTTCTTGAAACGG
>DYKD01000294.1 GCA_020722765.1 Brevinema andersonii
GCATCTCCTAAACTTTGAGAAATATCGGAGGTGCATATGAAAAATTATAAGAATGTGAAGGAAAAAAGAGAGGGCACAAGGGCCCTATTAAATATGATACCGCAGATCCAAAATATAGATATACGGGTAGAACTGATTCAGTCACTCACTCCTATAGCCTTACTCAATGCACAAATGGCACTGGAGGATGAAGTAACACAGTTAGTAGGCGAGAAATATCAAAGGAATAACGATTCAGATTACTACCGCTGGGGAAGACAAGGAGGCTCCATATACCTGGGAGAGCAAAAATTTCCTATAGATGTCCCAAGAGTAAGAAATAAAAATGGAAAGTACGAAGTTAAGTTAAGGACATACGAGAAATTCAAAAAGCCACGTAAATTAGACGAAGAGCCTTTCAAGAAAGTGCTTTTAGGAATAAGTTGCAGGCGGTATGAGGAAGCAGCACAGGCAATCCCGGAGGCATTTGGATTAAGCGCATCCACCATCTCAAGAAGGTATATAAAGGTGAGTTCACAAAAACTTAAAGAGCTACAAGAAAGAAGGCTTGATGAGTATGACATTGTGGCAATCCTGATAGATGGGAAGACATTCAAAGAGGACGAGCTAATAGTGGCTCTGGGAATAACAATGGAAGGCAAGAAGGTGATATTAGGGTTTGTGCAGTCAGGGACTGAAAATGCGATAGTATGCCAGGAGTTTCTTGAGGGGCTGATTGAGAGGGGATTGAAAATAGATGATGGGATACTTTGTGTAGTAGATGGGAGCAAAGGTTTGATAAAGGGAGTAAAGAAAGCATTTGGAGATAAGGCATTGATTCAAAGATGCCACTATCACAAAACAGAGAATGTAGTGAGTTATCTGCCCAAGAAGCGCCAGGATACTTTCAGGAAGAAGATTCGGGATGCTTTTAAGAAGCCTACTTATGATGAAGCAAAAGATGCAATACAGAAGTTAAGAGAGGAGCTTGCCCATATCAATGAATCAGCGGTCAGGAGTTTAGATGAAGGGATAGAGGAAGTTTTAACCTTACACCGGCTTGGGATGTTTGATAAGCTTGGCAGGAGTCTTAAGACTACTAATTGCATAGAATCTTTATTTTCTCAAGTTGAGCAAAATACAGGGAAAGTAGACTATTGGAAGAATTCTAATCAGAAGCAGAGGTGGCTTGCTGCTTCTCTTTTAGATATTGAGCCAAGACTGAATAGAATATGCGGATACAAATATTTACCTGGGCTACGAGCAGCCATAAGAGAGGAGATTGAGGAATTGAGATACACACAAGAGGAACAGAGATTTATCTCTTTTCCGATGGAAACACGAGAAGTGGCTCTTTGTAGATGCTGACCCTGAAACAAGTTCAGGGTTAAGGCAAAAGAGGAATTTGAAGATTTTTTGGTTAAGACGCGGATTTTTACTT
>DYKD01000295.1 GCA_020722765.1 Brevinema andersonii
GGCTCATGTCGAATTGTTGAATGAAAAAGACCAAGGGTTGAACTCACCTAAGGATGAACAGACCTGTATGATTTTGAGCTTCATATACTCCTTATCTCTATACCCATAAGCCCGACGAATGATATTTCTGGCTTTCAAGTTCGTAGCCTCGATGAAGCCCAGAGAAACTTTATAGTCACAAAAGCCAAGGATCCCATCTAAATGCTCATCAATCATTTTTGCAAAAGTCTTGTAGGATTTGAGCCGGCTCCACTTCAGAGTTTCTTTCCAAGCCGCCCAAAATTTCTTAGCCCAAGTTTTAGACCGATAAGACCATAGATGGGAGAAATTCTCTTTAAGCAGGTGAGCTTTAAAGAGCCTACGGGAAAGAGAGAGCAATTGATTCAAAGCCACCCGAGCTTTCCCGCGCACATGCGCCTGACGGGAAAGAAGCATGAATTTCTTCCCAGCTAATAACCCTTTAAGTCTTTTACCCGCACGCCTCAACTCTTGCTTTCGGACTTTGTTTAAAGCCTCTAATAGATGCCTAATGATATGAAATTTATCATAGACTATAGTAATCCTTGGACAATGGGCTCGAAAACTATTGATAAACCCTTTCCACATGTCCATTACACCCACTTTAATCTTACGGGTTTTCTCTTCACCAAACCATACCCAGAATTTCCTCAGATCTCTTTCCTTCCGTCCTTCGCCCACATAGAGAACTTCAGGCCCTTTAGCACCATCCAGCGCACTAATCAAATGCCAATAGGTCTGCCCCGCGCCAACCGAGATCTCATCTACCCCGAGGGTTGTTATTCCCTCAAGACTGCGGTTGGCTTGAGCCTTTTGAAGGGCTTCTTTGTCAATCTCTTTGACCGTCGTTCTATGGAGATGCTGGAACATAGCCACCGCCTTATTGGTCATTACTTTGCATAATTCGTAAACCAGCGAGGCCAGATGAACCGTGACTCGGTTATAACGGTCAAGAAATGACAAGGCTTCAACTTTGAGCCCACAGTTAGGACAAATAACCCGATACTGCATAAATCTCAAAAAAGTCAGATGTTGCCAGAGGGTAAGATGTTGGACTACCCTTTGGCGATAGGGAATCGCTTCTTTTACCT
Organism: Brevinema andersonii; assembly: GCA_020722765.1. Taxonomy (GTDB): domain Bacteria; phylum Spirochaetota; class DYKD01; order DYKD01; family DYKD01; genus DYKD01. The sequence goes on from DYKD01000295.1 coordinate 1,110, forward strand.
TCCGGCCACATTGACTACAGATGTAATCCTGAGGCTTCCTTTCCAAGTCTAAAATCACTTTGGTTCGGTCTCCTTCACTTTTCAGTTCTATTCCCTTAACAACAAACCCTTGAATTCCAAGGAGTTTTGTAATATAATTTCTTGGCATTGGTTGGCCTCCTTTTTTTGTATTTGTGGAAAGGAATTATACCAACCAATGCTTCATATTTCAAGGCTTTCTTTTATTCAACATTATGACATGAGCCTTTTATATTGTAAAGAGTTTCTTTTTCCATCAGGCATATTTTAAAAGAGTTAATAAGACC
>DYKD01000296.1 GCA_020722765.1 Brevinema andersonii
AACCTCGGTGGTGGTTTTGCATCAGGTGGTGAATTCACGGTTTCAAAACCAAGTCTATTCCTTGCTGGAGAAAAAGGAAAAGAATATGTACGTATTGTACCTCAAGGTGAAAAAGGTATTTCAAATGAGAGCACAGAACTACTACGAGAAGTTCTGAGGGAATTGAAAAAGCTAAATGAATTCACTACACCTGAGCTCGGTCGAAGGATTTCGTATGCAGTTTCTGGTCTGGGAGGAAAAGTATGATATATTTGAAAGACAGTTCAAATACGATATATTCTATTGATGCCCATGCGTTTTTTTCAAATACTTTTGATGGCTATTCTTATCACATACCTTTCACGTTTGCAAACTTTGCAAAGTCTTTAGGTTTGAAACTCCAAGAAATTTCCTTTGTTGGATATGTTGAGAATAAAAACAGTATCCCTTTTCACAAAATAGTTGCTATTAGTTTTGACAATTTTTCTACGTATCAAGAGGTTTTCTATACATCAGATATAAATTTTGAAACGATGCCTCAAGGGGTAGAAATCCCATTCAAAGTGACTTTTTTGGCTTCTCCTTTGAGACTTGGGACGGTTCACTCCTCAGGCACAAAATGGGGCTTGGCTTCTACGACTTTGACGAACAACGGCAATTTCACTTCGTATGCAAAAATTGTATACCAAGCGCCAAAATTGTATTTCCCTTTGACTCAAGATTTGGTTGATTTTGCAGGCTCTTCAATATCTTTTACAAGCGCTTCGAGAACTTACAAAGGAATTAGTTATCCAGCGAATACTCCAATTTTCGACGAAGGTCTCTATTTGGGGAACCAGTTTTCAGATTCTGCAAAATTGACTTTCAAAAATTTGACATCGCAGACAATCGTTGCTCAAATCAAATCTACAAGGTATCCATCGGATTGGGTTGTTGGAGGTTCTGGTGGAAATCTTCTCACTGCCAACCAATCAAACGCTGAAACAGACACAACAGGTATGAGCGGCAGCGGTGGAACTTTTTCGAGAACAACCACATCTGGTGAATACTATGCAGGAACTGCGGGTTTCAAGCTTGTCACAACGACAGCGGGAAACTCATATATATATACTTCTACAAGACCTGTAGTAACTGCTGGAAAATACTATTGTGCTTCTGTCTATTCAAAATCGTCAACTTCTGTAAAAAATTGGCTATTAATAGTTTGGTGGTATGATGCAGCACACACGTATATCTCTACTACATCAACAACTGCAGTGGCTGCCTCAACTTCATTTACGAGACTTTTTGTCATAGACAAAGCCCCAACAAATGCTGCTGAATGCGTAGTAGTCGTGATGTTGCTCTCCGCAGAAGCGAATGATGTTTTGTATATTGACAACTTGATGCTCGAACAAATCAATGAAAATACTATACTTTGGGATGATG
>DYKD01000297.1 GCA_020722765.1 Brevinema andersonii
TCTCCAAATCGTCAAAGCTTTTGGCGTAAGGAGCGGGGACGGCTTCAACGGTGAAAGGGCCGGTGATGCGGGATTTTTTTGTGTCTATGAACGGCTGGTCATAAAGGGTTTCTGTTGCAGGCGGTTCATTGTTGGCAATGCTTTTTAAAGTGATATGGGGCACAGTCTTATATTCAAAACCGCTTGCTATGCCTTCCTGTGGATGAGCAAGTTTATAATAATCGAAATTTGCAGTCATGAGCCGCTGTTTGGCAAGAGTCACCGCAACACGGGAAGTATCGCAGGTGATCCAGCGTCTGCCCCACTGTTCGGCAACATAGGCGGTGGTTCCGCTTCCGCAGGTGATATCAAGGACGAGATCGCCGGGATCGGTGGTCATGAGAAGGCAGTGCTTTATAACTTCTAAAGACGTTTGTACAACATAGTCCTTATTTTGTTCTGATAATTGTTCACTCCAAAAATTATTTATTGGGAAAACTGGAAAATCATCAAAGTATCTCTTATACCTTAGAGTATTACCAGTAATCACTATCCTTTTTTTATCAGCCAATCGTTGTAAACCATTTGGATAATTAGGTTTCCAATGACTTGTAGGGTTTGGTCTATAAATTTTCCCTAAATATTCAAATGGTTGATCTTCGGATGCTTTTCCTGAAGACTGTAAATCTCCTTTTGAGAACAATCTGGTTTCAGACGGGATTTGGAATATATTTTCTTTTTCTTCAGGTGTAAGATTTCTTTCCGAACCATCTTTCAGCTCAACATAATCATATCCTTTTGTACCTTCTAAACCTTGAATTTTTTCTTTAAATAATTGTCTATATTTAATATCTTTTATCTCTTTTGCATACCAAATTAAATAGTCTCCTGCTCTTGAGAGTGTATTGGTTTGGAAACCGCTTGTAGTTGAAAAAGATATCAAACTCACAAAATTATCCATCCCAAAAACTTCATCCATAATTTCTCGGACGTGATGCACATTTTCATCAGATATTTGAACAAATACACTTCCTGTTTCATTAAGAACTTCTTTAGCAAGAAGAAGTCGATCTCGCAGATATGTTAGGTATGAGTGGATGCCCAATTCCCAAGTATCACGAAAGGCTTTAATCATTTCTGGTTCGGCTGAGAGGTCATCGTCTTTACCGTCTTTCACATCACGTTTGTTAATAAATGGCTGAAAGTTACTGCCATACTTAATGCCATAAGGTGGGTCGAAATAAACCATCTGAACCTTTCCGGCCATTCCTTCCTTTTCAAGCAAAGAGTTCATCACTAACAGGCTGTCACCGGCAATGAGGCGATTCGTCCAGCCTTCCTTGTGTTTATAAAAGTCAATGGCTTCACGGAGGGGTTTTTTCTCAGCAAAAAGACTCGGCTGCCCACCGTCATCGTGTTCTTTGC
>DYKD01000298.1 GCA_020722765.1 Brevinema andersonii
GGAGGAGGGTCTCCGGGGCGCTGAGGGTGGGACGGTTTCTAAGGACGCTTTGTTGGCTGGCGTTTTAGGGAATTTCAACCCAGAAATACTTTGTGACTATGCACCCTTCAATAACGCCATCAATTCTTTTATTGCCTACGATCTTTGTACCAATGCTGGTGTAGTACAAATTGGGTAAATCTTGGATATCCAACGTTTGTATATTCAGAAGATAATATGTCGCTCCCTCTTGTTCATCTGAAACTTTTTCAAAGCGCTTAACTAGTACCCAATTTCCGTCAGGCGATAAAATGTTGGAAGGAGGAGGGTCTCCTCCATACGCAATATCGTAATCAATAGGGAACCCGCTTAACATAGTGCCATTCGAAGAGTACAGCCAGTATTGACGGTCGCTAGTCGATGTAGCAAACTTTTCAACCAGCCACTTTTCATCTGTCAGCGGAACAATGGTATGGGCTGTTTTTTGAAAATCAATATCAGAATTGGGATTGACGAGCGTTATCTCTGTTTTCTCGTCTGTTAAAGTGTCTGTCAATTCATAATTACAGCCAAGACCGCAGTCGAGATTAAATTTTCCAGAAAGTGATATATAGTATTTTCCACTGCGAGATGCTCTGAGGAAATTAATTAAAGTTTTCTCTGCACCGTCTAGCGTAGTCCATTTGAAACTTTTGATGTTAGTCCCCGTACTGGTTTTAGTTCCTTCACCCCAAAATACGCCATCGTTGAACACGGATTCCAATGTTACTGCTCCGATGGATGAGTTTGTAATTTGTGTCAGACCACTCCCATCGGGTTTTATAAGAAATACCTGCCCCTTATTATCCACTGGTGAAATAAAACCAATCCAATCGGAACTGCCCAGCCATACGGCGTCATCAACATTTTCATGTAGCAAAGTTTTTTTGTCAGGTTGAGCGAGATCAACAATAAACAAATCTCCGCCCGTTTCTCCTACACTCTCAAATAGTGCCTCTTTACCATCTGGAGAAACATCGAGCGGTAAATAGTCTTCTAAGAATGGAACAAGTTCATGTGAAACAAGATTATATAAGAATGTCTTAACAACACACTCCCCTTCTTGAGCGCATATAGTTTCATACACCAAAAGACCGCTTTTCCCCCCAACTGGTGTGGAAGTAATTGTTGGTGTACTTGTCGGATCTGGAGTTGGGGTTAAGGTCGATGTTTTGGTCGGTTGAATTGTCGCCGAGGCACTTGTAGGCAATAGCGCGGCCTCGGGTGTTGTTTGTGCGCTACATGCTGATATCAAAAGAAAGAAAACAATAAGCCTAATTTCGACGAATAGGTGTCTGTGACGCATATTAATCTCCTTTTGCTTTCTGTGTAATGGCTCCTTAGCCAGCCAACGGTTGGTTTTAGCGGCAGCGGCGGGGAAGGCAA
>DYKD01000087.1:0-3260 GCA_020722765.1 Brevinema andersonii
GGATTTATCTATGCTGGAGGTCAACGTGTTCCCATCCAAAAGCCACGAGTCATATTACGGCATATGATTTTAGGCGTAAGTACTCGGAAGTATGACCAGGTCATCGATCATGCCACAGAAAGACTGTCCATAAAGAAATCAGCTATTTCTGATGCTTTCAAGACCATGACCAAAAAAAAACTCAGGGAATTCGGAGAACGAAGACTTGAGCATGAGGATATGCGTGTTGTTTTTCTTGACGGAACACCAGTGAGTGGAGAAATGATGCTGGCAGCTCTAGGAATCAACAGTTCTGGCAAAAAAATGGTTCTTGAAGTACGTCAAGGCAATACTGAAAACACTGAAGTAGTGGAAGATTTGCTGAAAGACATGAAAAATCGAGGTTTAAACAGCCAGCATGGTCTCTTATTTGTGGTAGACGGTGGCAAAGCGCTATCAAATATTTGCCAGATTAAAAAAAGCGATGCAAGAAAATCAGAAAAAAGATTCGGAAAACTTGACGAGTCGAAGGAGGTTGCCTAACTTAAGCAAAGAAATTGGGAAACCAAATTTCAACTAAAGGACGGATAATTTCGATTCTATCGCCCTATACTGTCTTTCGCATCTTGAAATGATCGTTCAACCCAATACCGTTCGCATTGCATTTGTGCCAGTCTTTTCTTTTTTACGGTATGTTTCTCATTTGATACGGAATATTTGCACTCACCACTGCTGATGTCCCGACGAAGGATAAGGTTCAGCTTTTCCCATCGCCCTTTCTTCTTTGGGTTTTGAAACCATGCGTGGCGGATATACCGCATTGCATTTGGGGTTTGGTCACGCCCATGTACCTTGAAAATGGACCTGATTATGTCAATTTGCCTGTTCAAACGTTCGCCCATGGCATCAGCACGGTATTCTCCCGTCTTGCCATATGTGGCTCCTTGTGTTTTTTTTTTAAGCCTTCTTCTTGCCTATTATGGAAGGCTTCGCATGAGGTAGGAATATATCATATATGGTTTAAAATGACATGGTAGAGTTAAAGCAAAAAGAATAGAAGTGTGGATGATTTTTGGATTGCGGGAAAGGGCTCTCTTTTAACTTGAAAAAACCAGCTTGTTTTGCTATATTAAACAACTATGATGATTTCAAAGAAAAGAAATATTTTTAAAAGATTTTGGGAAGGAGAGGGTGGGGCTTCTGAAATCTTGCGGATCGCTTTCCCGCTGATACTGAGTACAAGCGCATGGACCATCCAACAGACGATTGATAGGCTTTATCTTACTTGGTATTCACCAGAAGCTATTGCAGCCGCTCTTCCCGCCGGGTTAGTTAATTTTACCATAATGAGCATATTTATAGGTACTGTCGGTTACGTGAGCACTTTTGTTGCCCAGTATTTTGGAGCAGGCCATCCAGATAAAATCGGGCAAGCGCTTTGGCAAAGTATTTTTTTAGGTCTTATCGGTGGATTCATCGTCATGATGTTCACACCTTTAGCTCCAACTATATTCCATTCCTTGGGACATGATGAGGCAGTCGTAAAGAACGAGATAATCTATTTTCAAGTGCTTTGTTTAGGAGCTATTCCCCCCGTATTAAACTCTGCGTTATCCGGCTTTTTTTCAGGATTAGGACGTACATGGCCGCTTATGTGGGCGAATTTCATAGGCACTGGTGTGAACATCCTTCTTGATTACCTTCTGATTTTTGGAAATTTCGGGTTTCCTGAACTGGGGATTTTTGGAGCTGCCATTGCCACTGTAATAGCGGGACTGACTTCCTTGATATATTATTGCATCCTGATTTTTACTCCTTGTAATGAAAAGAGATATAAGGTGGTTTCCGGTCGTTTTTTGAATATAGCAATTTTAAAGAGACTGTTGTTATATGGGTTTCCTAGTGGCATCCAATTTTTTCTGGATATTATTGGAATTTCCATATTTTTATTGTTTGTCGGACGTTTTGGTACTGCGAGCTTGGCTGCTTCAAACATTGCATTTACAATTAATACTTTAGCTTTCATGCCTATGATTGGCATAGGATTTGCAGTTTCTATCATGGTTGGACAATACCTTGGTGCGAATCAGGTTCAAAAGGCTTCTCTTGCTGTACGTACTGCGTTTATCCTCACATTCCTCTACATGACTTCGATTGCCATACTTTATTGGACCATACCAGGGGTATTTCTCCATTTTTTCAGTATTGGTGCGAATCCGTCTGAATTCAAGGAGATTTTTGATGTTTCTGTTGTGCTTCTCAAATTCATAGCTATATACTGTCTTTTTGATTCTATGACAATTATCTTTATTTCTGCTTTAAAAGGGGCAGGTGATACGCTGTTTGTCATGTTCATTGGAGGGATCATGTCTGTATTCGGGATCATCATACCCAGTTATTTGGTAATGATCAAATTCCAATTAGGACTTTATGCGGGATGGATTGTTTGTACTGCGTATATTTGTGCTTTGGGGATAGCTTTTTTTCTGAGGTATCTTACAGGGAAATGGAAAACCATGCGTGTGATTGAGACGAATCTTGTCATGATGCCTTCTTCTCCCAATCCCAATATTCCACCTTGTCTGGATTAATCATGCACACATACTTCAAGAAAATTGAGATTAACGATGATTATGTCATTGTTGATAAAAAGTCAGGAATCTCATCTCATCCGTCACCAGGAGACACAGCTCCAGACATTGTCTCTCTTTTGTCTTCAGAAGGGATCAAGGCAGCGCCTGTTACAAGGCTCGACAGCCAGGCTTCAGGATTGGTTCTGATGTCAGGTTCTGCGGACTTCATCAATAATGTTGATGAAGTCATGAAAAAATATACAGCTATTGTGATTGGAATCCCTCCTGAAACCGGGAAAATTGATAGACCTCTCATCTCAAAAAAATTCAATAGTCATGAGAAACGAGAGCAGGAGGCTTTGACAGAATATGACATTGTCAAGTCTTTTGGTTTAATTGCGTCTACCCTATCTGTGACCATACAGACTGGAAGGCATCATCAGATCCGAAAACATCTAAGGTCGATAGGGCATCCTGTCATTGGTGATTTCAGGCATGGGTTCAAAGATCGAAACCTGGAGTTGCAGGGAAAGTGGGGTAATCGGTTAAGATTATTTCTTCATTGTTCTGAATTGACATTCAACTGGAATGGGGATCATTATCAATTTTCTTCACAGTTACCTGAAGATATGAAGCGTTTCATCAGTTTCTTGGAATTAGCCTGATGCTGTTTTGAGGGAAGAGTGCGGAAATTACCTGAACTTTTTC
>DYKD01000087.1:3360-9233 GCA_020722765.1 Brevinema andersonii
TGCGATTCTGTCTCCTTAAAAGGTTGTAAAAGCATTGTAAAGGCCTTTAATTGCCCCTCGATATCTGTTATGATTTTATGAGCTTGGTGCAACCGGTTTGCCAAGGTAGAGATTACTTCGATAGCTTTGTCAGGTTTGGATCTGATCATATTGATAAAAGCTGTTTTGTCACCTACAAGTATTGATGTGTTATCTTCGATAGCTTGGACAGTGGCTGTCCTTTTTTGCCCAAGAAACATGCTCATTTCCCCGAAAAAAGTGCCTTCACCAAGTGTTGCTAATTCAAATTCATCCCCATTTATGGTTTTAAGGACTTTTACCTTGCCTTTTTGAATGAAATAGATTTCCTCACCCTCGGTACCTTCATTCAGTATTACGTCTCCCTTGTTAAAATAAGCTGTTTTCATAGAGTGCTCCAATAAAATGGGGTAAAACAAAAAATGAAACTTATCATATAAATTATAATATCCTTCAAAAAAAACACATAATTTTTTTTTGTTATTTTTAATAAGATATGATATTATTTAAAAAGAGTAAATTTTTACAGGAGGTTTTATGCGGTTTTTATTCTTTATTTTATCCACAATGATTTCTGTCTCTGTTCTTAATGCACAAGTCAAGGTTCCCAGCACTCCTGCTGTGCCAAGTGCCCAGCAAGTCAAGGATCAGGCTTCAAGTGTTGCTAGCCAAGCGGGAGATGTCGCTTTCAAGGCTGCAAAAGATGAATTCAACAAATTGATGCGTGATATCCCTTTTGCCTATAATTCAGCACAACTGAAGTTAAATGATCCGCAATTTTCTATTGCTGGGATTAATATTGATACATTCATGAAAAATACGATCATTCCTGCTTTGGTAAAAGTGGTCAATTTACTGCCACCAGACAAACAGGTTACTATAACCGGACATGCTTCCCAAGACGGTTCTGAAGAAGCTGCAGGTGGCTTTCAAGGTAATATCGCTCTTTCCAAAGCCAGAGCCAATGCCATGCTTCAGTATATCATTAAAAATTCCAGTTTGAAGTCAGATAGATTCAAGATTGTTCCTGCAGGTTCATCCAGAACACTTCCAGGAATCGATTCTACAGATGTGAAAAACTGCAGGGTTAGCATAGTTATTGAGTAATTGAGACAGGGGGGGGCTCCAATACCAGCTTCCCCCTGAATTTTTATGCTAATATGTATTGCAATGTTGCTACGGACTGAACCAATAGGTCAGCGCCTTGCTTTCTTAATTCGTCAGAAGTGCCATATCCGTAAGTGACACCGATTGACTTAATCTTATTTTCTTTAGCACCCATAATATCATCAGCACAGTCTCCCACCATGATGCATTTTTTTTTATCCAGTCGTAGGTTCGTTATGGTTGATTGGATTATCATTGTTTTATCAAGCTGGGTTTTTGAGGGAAGATTCCCTTTTATGTGGCAGAAATATCTTTCGATATCCAGGTATTTCAAAATGTTGACTCCTATTGGTTCAGGTTTTTCAGTGGTTAAAATCACCCTGTTGGATTTTTTGCGGAGTCCTTCAAGAAGCCCGCGTATCCCAGGATAAAGGGAGCTTTCATAAAATCCTTTTTTAGAGAAGTATTCCCAGAAGTGGTGTAATGCAATTGTTAAATTATTTTTTTTTATACCACAAGTGTTAATGAAAAAGTCTGAAAGAGGCCTATTTAGGGATGTTTTCAGCTCATTTGATTTTACAAGGGGCTTGCCTGATTTGTTGACACTATAGATGATTGCATTGAATATGCCAGTAGATGTGTCAACCAGTGTTCCATCCAAATCAAAGAGGATATCTGAATGCATTCATTTTTCCATAATTTGAATTTCATCCTATTGGATGATAAATATTATTAAAGAATGTGTCAATTTCAAGTAAAAAATAATTGAAGAGGTCTTCCTGTATATGCTGTTTTTGACTTTCGGAGTGTCTATAGATATATTAGAAATATGACTTTCTGATTTTTTGGAGGCAAGATGTTCGAAGAATATGACACGCTTGTCGAATTATTGTATCAGGTCGAAAACAGATTTTCTTCAAAACCATACTTGCAGTTCAAAGATGACAAACAGGAAACCTCTTTCAGTCATATTACATTTGGCCAGTTCAAGCATAGGGTTGAATCATTAGCGGCTTCCTTGCATCATTTAGGTGTGAGAAAAGGAGACCACATCGGTCTCGTTGCGGACAACCAGTATAAGTGGATCATTTCTGATATGGCGATCTTAAGTCTTGGAGCTGCAGATGTACCAAGGGGTAATGATTCTACAGCAGATGAAATACGTTATATCCTCAATCATGCGGATGTGAAATACTGTTTTGTTGATAATCCTGAACAAGCAGAGAAGGTCCTTTCTGTTAGAAAAGATATTAAGACACTGCATGTGATGATTTTGATGAATGGCAATATTCATGACATCACTACAAAATGGCATCCTTTTGTTACTGTTCTGACCTTTCATGATCTCATGGTAGAAGGTGAGAAACTGTTGTTGAAACTGCAACCACAATTGAAGGTTATACGAGATTCAGTAAAAGCTCCAGATTTGGCTACCTTGATATATACATCCGGTACGACTGGACCTCCCAAGGGGGTTATGTTGACACATCGGAATATAATACACAATGTAAGGAATCTGACGGATATTTTACCCTTGGATGAAAAGGATCGATGGCTATCCATTCTTCCTGTTTGGCATATTTTTGAAAGGACTATTGAATACATAATCATGGCACAAGGTTGTTCAATGGCTTATTCTAAGCCAACAGCCAATCATCTTTTGCCGGACCTAGCTTTGATTAAACCTACCTACATGGCATCAGTTCCCAGGGTTTGGGAATCCATCTATAATGGGATCATAAAGAAGATGAAAGCTGAGTCAAGGGTTAAATTTGCACTGTTCACTTTTTTTATTGCAGTTGGGAAAGTTTTCAGTTACTGCAAGAAAACATTACGCAATGAAATTCCCAGGTTTAAGAGTGTCTTCTTTTTGTGGGACTGGATTTGGAAAATGGTGTGTGCTCTTATTTTGGCAGTGATTTTTATTTTTGATTTTCTTGGAGATATCATCATCTTTAGGAAAATCAGGGTGCGGACAGGGGGATGTCTATGTGGTCCCATTTCTGGAGGGGGCGCTCTTCCAAAACACGTAGATACATTTTTTTCTGCTATAAAATTTGATATCCTTGAAGGATATGGGATGACAGAAACCTCACCAGTCATTGCAGTCCGAACACTAGATCATAAGGTGATGGCTACTGTGGGAAGACCTATTCCCAAAACAGAAGTGCGTATTTGTGATGATTTCGGGAATCCATTGCCAAACCAGCATGATAAGGGGATCCTTCATGTCCGTGGAGATCTTGTCATGAAAGGATATTATAAGGATGAGGAAAAGACGTTGCAAGTCTTGTCCAAAGAGGGGTGGTTGAATACAGGGGATATAGGTCGGTTTACAATGACAGGCGATATCCAGATTACTGGGAGGGCGAAAGATACGATTGTCCTGATCGGTGGTGAAAATATTGAACCTGCTCCCATTGAAGCCTTAATCCAGGAGCATCCGCTAGTATCACATGTCATGGTGTATGGACAGGACAAGAAACATTTGAGTGCGATCATTGTCCCGGAAGAAGAACACCTAAAAGAATTTGCAGCACTGAACAAGATCGCTTATAAGGATCTTAAGGACTTATGTGATAATGACAAGGTTTTAGATGAATTCAACAGGATTATCAATTCCAAAATCAGCACACAGAACGGGTTTAAGAGTTTTGAACGGATTTATTTTTTCATTCTTGTACCAGAGGCATTTAAAGTGGGAGAGGAACTGACAGCATCCCTCAAGATGAAACGTAACTTTATAGCATCGAAATATGAACATGAGATCAACTTAAAGTGCTATGCTAAGCTCAGTAAATGACTTTTTTCGATTTGGACGCATCGGTAGCAGCTTTGTTTTGATGGTTTTCCCCGATTTGACATTATCCATGCATCGTGTTATTTTATAAAAACAATGTAACACGCATGATGACCTTTGCGATGTCCAACAGGAACAAACTGTGCATCTAACCGATTCAATAAGTCATTTAAAAAATCTTGAAGATATGAGCAGACAGATGTCTTTCATACACCGGCTTCACGCAGTTGCAAAACTCCTTGTCTGTATGATATTTATTATCATTGTGGTTTCTTTTGATAAGGATAATCCGTTTCTTCTTTTACCGTTGTTCTTATATCCTTTCATGGTTATGAGTCTGGCAGATATCCCTTTTCTTCAAGTCATAAGACGTCTCATCATTGTCGAGCCAGTCATTATCGCTATAAGCCTTGGCAATGTGTTTTTTGACAGGCATCCAGTCCTTGTTGTTGGAATGGAATTCACACATGGGTGGATCGTTTTCCTGTCTTTTTTAATCAAAGGGACATTGACCGTGCTTTCCGCAATCTTGCTTGTTTCTACAACTGGATTAGATAAGATCGCCAAGGGCCTGAGGATGATACATGTGCCAAAGCTGCTTGTCTTGCAAATCGTTATGACAGTAAGATATATAGTCGTCTTGGCTGAAGAGATAAATAGAATGGTCTTAGCCTATTCGTTGAGAAATGGAGGGAAAAGCCATATCAGACAGGCATCCTGGGGCGCATTAATGGGAAATCTCCTATTAAGATCATACGGTAAAGCGTGTAGAATTCATGAGGCTATGCAACTAAGGGGTTTCAATGGCGAATACCACCTTTCTGAAGACTCAAAACAAAGTTTGGCAGATGTTTTTTATATGGCTTTTTGGATCATCTTTCTTGTTATAATCAGGTTTACAGACTATACTTCCAATATAGGAACGTATCTTATAGGATTATTTACATGAGTCATCATATTGTCGAAGCCAAGAACCTTTTTTTTTCATATCCAGATGGGACATCAGCTTTGGAAAATGTCGATTTCAGGATTCTTCATGGAGAATCTGTGGGAATTATCGGAGCGAATGGCGCAGGGAAATCAACATTACTGCATCTTTTAACAGGGATCCATTTGCCTTCATCTGGGATAGTCAATGTGGGAGATACTATACTTACCAAGAAGACAGTTGCACAGATCAGAAAAAAGATAGGGCTTGTGTTCCAGAATCCGGATGACCAGCTTTTTATGAATACTGTGTATGAAGATGTGGCATTTGGTCCAAGGAATGAAGGGCTAAGTGAGAGCGAGATTGAACAGAGGGTCAATAAGGCATTGGAAGATGTTGGCATTAGACATTTACAAATGCGATGTTCCCATAGGTTGTCAGGAGGAGAAAAAAGGGCTGCAGGGATAGCGTCCATACTTTCCATGCAACCTGATATTTTACTTTTGGATGAGCCGACTTCCTATCTGGATCCTATGACCAGGCGTCATTTGATTTTGTTGCTGAAAAAATTCACTCATACAAAGATTTTTGCTACGCACGATCTAGATATGGTTTTGGATCTTTGTGAAAGGACAATATTGCTACAAGGTGGAAAAGTCATTGCGGATGGTGCGTCTGGAGATATTTTAAAGGATAAAGCACTTCTGGAATCATCAGGGCTCTGCCTGCCGTTGGGGGAGTGGAGGGGTGTCCGATTTGCCGAGGTGGATAGAGAATGGTAGATGGTGGATAGAAAGTAGTGGAGTCGCGAAGATCCCTAAGGGACTGAGAGAACCGTGGAGGGCCGTTTGGGCCGACTTAAGGAACAATACGGAGGCTTGGTGGAATCCACCGAGCCCACGAATGATAACAAACACCACGGCCCAAATCGACCGGAACGCACCGTTGCCCTTCGGGCAAGCGGTAAAAAATGAAGACATTGTCCCTTCTTAAAAAATTTGACTTCATTACTTAAATCAA
>DYKD01000020.1:0-42424 GCA_020722765.1 Brevinema andersonii
CCACGATCGCCTCGCAGTAGTTGGATATACTGCGCGTCTTGCCGATCACACGGATGGGCATAATAGTCATAGCCGTCTCTCCGCGCGCGGTAGATGGCGTAATACCCCACACCACCGAGATAGACATGATACAGGTAACCACCTCTGGCCCGGTAATCTGTGGCCTGCATCAGAGCGTCAACCATCTGCGGAGTATATCGCTTGCCGTTGACTGTGAGTGTTTTTTGCGACATTTTTTCTCCTCTCCCGGATACCACCGGGACGATCTGGTGATGATACTACCAGATCGTCCCGGTATTGTCAAGGGGTAGACCTTGCAGCTTTGCAAGGTGCCCCCCCCAGCCCGCCAAAATCCGTTGACACTACTATGCGCATGGCTGTCTGTATACCCCACAGACTCCACATATATTTTCCGGCAAGTGTCCGTTTTTATATGTGAATTATCCGATTATTTCTATTTATTTCCGAGCAGAATGAGTATTTGTGGCACGATTTGTATCATAAAGTAGGTCAATAGTGTAATTCCGATGGGAAGTGCGAACTTTTCTACTACCCATTTGAAGTCTATAGTGTCTGCTTTCTCGGTTTTGGCCGTGTCTTTCTCCTGTTTCTCTAATACTTTGTCCACCTTCTCGATTAGTTCGTCTACTGACCGGCCAAGTCTTTCTACGGCCTCTTCCAAGCTCGTAACTCTTGCAATTACTCCAACGGTTCCATTATTCCCCCTCAATGCCCGGTCTGCCTGGAGAACCGTGTCCTTGAGAGATTCTAATAGCTGCTGCATTGGAGCAATATATAATTGGAATTGCTCTGGTATACTCATTGATTCTGTCTCTCCGCTGGTTTTAATCTTCTTTGCCATAGTGTCTTCCACAATAGACTAATATTCATACCAAGTCATGCCGCCCATTGCGTTCAAACCTGACGGGAGGGCCGCGCCGTTGAAGTTCCATGACAAGTATTCTCCGGCACCTCTCAGCATCAGCGGCTTCCCAAATAGGCGGGTGAAGTCCACCATGACACCAATATAGCCGCCAACGCCTGCGGTTGCCGCTGCCGGCGAAGAAATTCTTCCAGACCACACTTCACCAACAAGTGTACCAGATGTGTTTGCCGCCGTGTGGTGGCCGGCTGTTGCCGCTGCGGCCGCGTCGGATGAATCATGCGGGACAGCCTCATCCGCCACAAATGTCCCCCCGGTTGGTGCGGAAGAAAATTTCCGTAACAGCCATGTATTGATGCCCGCTGTTGTTTGATAGGTTGACAGGAACACCCTTAAGACTGCAATCGTTTTCGATGCCGAACCTTGCAGCAGGATTACATCGCGTGGAGTCGCCCCTGGCGCAAACGCTACGGTCGCAAACGAGTAGGTCGGATGATTATCCGGCCACGCCACCTGCCCGCTTGCGAGATATTCTGTAATGCGGGCCGCCTTGCTTGTAACATCAACCGTCAACTCATCGGTTGACGCACCAGATCTAATAACTGCCATATCTAATCTCCTTCTTTATACTTATATTTCAATCCAGACAAAACGATAACCTATGTTGAAAGACGCAGGTGCAGTTGCAAAAATACTCATTTTTATTGCAACACACTCCGTATCGTTATTGAGAACCACCGGCGTCCTGGACAGGAACGTGAACTCCTGCTGCGCACGGTGGTCGGCCTCTGGGCCAAATTTTCCCGAAACGGTTGCAAATGCAAACATCTTGTGGATCAACTTATCCCCGGAGGTGTTTATATAGTCTATTAATTCACCGCCGCGAATGTAGCTTTTGTATATTTTTGCGGTAGTTGCCGGGTCACCCGAATCGTGTGCAACAGTGTAACTTGTTACATCCTCAGCGGAGGTTATGTAGGTTGCCTTGTAAATCTCTATGCTGGGTACAGAAGTAACTGTGCTACTGACCAGTTCAAGAAGCGCATCCGCACGTAGTACAAGGACCTTTTTTGATGCAGACCCGCGAATTGCGGCGGTTTTCCCGTCTATGTAGTAATCGGTGATAGGATCCCTCCACCCGGTCGTATTGACTACATACGAGTTTGAGTAGGTTGCATAGTTTTGTGGTAATCGCAGCAATCCGTCCGATAGATACTCGGTTGTAAATGCGGATTTTGCCGCCGGGGCAACCCCCATTAGATCGGACGATACTCCAGATTGTATTGGAACACGCACATAGTTCCTAAGCATCATACCACCATATAATGCAACTTGAATTTACCGGTCACTGTGCCGCTTAAACAGCTCATCCGGGCGGTGAATTGCCCGGCGCCGGGTGTAATAATAATATCGAAGTTATCCATTGTTACTTCGTCCAAATCTTTGCCGGTAGGGGCAACATACGCCACCTGCGCAAGAATCACGGACGATGCCGTAACGGAAGCATCGGTGATTGTAAACGTTGCCTCGACGACATTCGCGGTACCAAAGTCAACCTCTGTAAGGCCGCCGCCTCCTCCGTGTGTATGAGGTATTCCACCAATATTATAGGTATATCCCGATGGAATGTCAATAAACCCTGCGCCGACTCTTAGGGCCTCTACCATCGCGGTTGTTTCGTCTGGGGTAATCCACACTTCCGCACGCGTACCATGCCCGCTTCCAGACCACACCTCGTTGGTTCTTAATATAAACTCAGCCTGTGTATTCGACAGGGAAGTCCCGTCATATCCCCTGCCCCTAAATCTATAGAGAATATCGCCGGCTTCCAGGGCGGCAGGAGAACTTTCTGTTCCTCTATATCTTGCACCGGTGGTAAAGGGGGAAATGGAGTTTCCAAATGCCCACAAAAACAGCGCCGGGGATGATGTTTCCCCGAATATATGAATGGTATTGATTTCGTCGGTAGGCAATACCCCGTCTAATTCACCAACAACGAAATTTCCGTTTGTGGGGTTGTATTTTATCCGGTTGTCTGTAATTAGATTTCCAGCCGAGTCCGTTAATACAATCCTATCGGGAGTCAGGGGCGGTACAGACCCGCCGGAGGCCACAGGAACGAATTCAAGGCCGTCCTCTGTGTCATTTACTACAACCATGTACCCGGAGTAGGTCAAATAACTGTCTGGGGTGTCCAAAAGCCCCAGGAACGTTCCGCTCCCGCCGCCCCCCTCCAATACCCCAACCCTGTACCGCAGATGGTTTAGATTATCCAACAGAGACATTCCAGAAAATGGAGTAGAGAGCGATGCGGCCTCGGTGTAGTCGTATGCCACTTTGGTCTGCGGAAGGACACCGATGAATCCGCCCGGAGGCCCGCCGCCGCCACCACTGCCTGCGGATATACCCCCCAGGAATAGGGGCTGTGCTTTCATGCTCCTGACGGCAGATTGAATATATTCAAGGAGCTGGTAATCGAATTGACTCATTATACTTTATCCTCTACACGGATGGTGGTAATTCTCGATTGCGGCAGGCCGAAAGCTGCACCATATTCTACAAAGACACCGCTGGAAGGGTTCTTTTGATAAAAATGTACATCATTCGATTCCCCAATCGTCGAAAAGAATACATATTGGTCTGGATAGGAATAATTAGTGGTTTCAATCATCTCAGGAATACCCACCGACGACCCGGAATATGGCGTGTATGAATGATAATCTGAAAGGGTCAGTAAGGGAACTGCGTAAATTCCGCTTGGATTTGTAAACAGGATCGAGTACCCATCACTATTTGTAAACATGGAATATCTGTAATCCATGACCAATAGCCCGCTTGGAAACGAGCTGTTGCTCATTTCTGTAACTTCACTATCTGTCACTTGCAATGTGGCCAATGATACCAGATCGTCCTGTACGGTAACAATCGGGCTGACATTCGATATATCCAGCCTTATCGGCTTTTTGGAACTTGTGATGACTCTAAATGCCTCATCCTCACGCCGAAGTACCACAAAGTCGTCCATTGTTTCCCTTGACCCCGCCCTTGAGTACACACGGCCAACGGGCATTCCACTAATTGGCACCAGCGCCGGGGGGCTGTTATAGAATGGGGCAACCCTGTAATATAACCCGGATGGGGTTGAATCAAATGTATAGGTGTCAAATCTCTCACTCTGTACGGGAGTTCCTGGCCAGATAAACTCGCCCACCGGCTCGCCGTTGAACACTTCCTTCAAATAAACACTCTCTGCACCGAAGTTGATAAAGTGCGCCAGGTGCATACCACCGTCCGAAGCCGAATACTTTAGAGAATATGTTACAAAGGAATAGGTTCTTGATAATCTTCCCGCAATTGGATCGTGTCCCAAAAGATCCCAAGTGAACGGAGGGTCTATTCTCGGCTGTATTGCCACTAACGTTGCATTGGGGGAAATTTCCCCAAGCCCGGCTAGAGCGTAAATATAGATTGGCCCTCGTAGATAGTAATATGGAAGGGATTTATCCGGGAAATACTTTACAAACCCTGTGGAATGGATTGTATCCCCGTGTGGAAATATCCTAAGATTAACCTCATCCGCAGCACCCGCACCGCTGATTGTATAGAACAGACCTCTTGTATATGTCTCTGCATCCAGGTCTACCTTATTCAAAAAATAGCCGGAGGCGTATGGCTTATCCAGCCAATAGATAAATTGATCTACCTTTATACGTGTAGTGTTTGCATAATCTATGCCGGAGATGGAAACTCTGCCCAGCTGCCCCGTTTCGTCTACGGAAAGAATTCCATATTGGTCCAGGAGTTTATATGTTCCAGCCGGGTTTCTCCAAATATAGCTGTATGATTCGCTGTGTGTCGGCAGAGGAAGAAATCCACTTAACGGTATGTCTATCTTTGTTCCAAAATAAACCGACGTATCCGTATAATCGAACGGCTGGATCGTGAATTTATACCCATCCGGGCCGCTTGCTACATACGTAAATGATCTGTCTCCGGGGTTGTCTGCCATGTGTGTATATCCCACCACCCCACTTACCTCGATGCTTACGTTGGGCATATTCAAATAGTTCTCTGACATATATGGGACAAAGATTCCAGACGCATAGGAGTCATTATCTGAGTAACCGTATTGATATTCCAGTGCGGGTACACCCACCTGGTCTTCGTCGTATGGAGGAGTTCCCCCCGTTACAATCACAACGTTTAATGTATCAGATCCGTTATAAACCGTTGAATGATCTAGTGTTAGAAATATGTTTCCAAGGCTCGCATTTACCGGCACTGGAATATCTGCTAAAAAGCCGGAGTATCTAAACTGGCTTAGATCATACGACCTTGATGGTATATCAGTCTGAAGAAAGGAGACCTGTTGCATGGTCTCCAAATCAATTCCAACGAGGCCGCCGCCTGAGATATTCACATAGAATGTAGATGGGTCTTTGGAGAAGACCGACACATAATCATTTCTGCCATCATTCTCTATATCCACGCCGATTACGTCGTTTCCGCCAAACACGCTGATTGGGTACATTTTCTGTACCTGTCCATTTAGTGTATCTGCCACCCAGGCCCTGGAACCAAATGCGTCAGACGGGTCAAACCCATCCCCAAATCTCCCAGAATACATGGCATGGTAATCACCGAAGTTTGGAGCATCCCCAACCAGTATGCCGGATATGGAAGGCCCATGATAATTATCGAGAAGCACCCTTCCATGGTTTGTGGATTTATCAATGACCACCGCCCTGGACATAAATCCATCCGAGATTATAATCGGGCCCGCGCCGCTCCCAGGAGCTGTCTGCTCAGGGTACTCAATCAAATCCCAATTCGGAGAACTGGTATCCGTATAATAAGCACCGCCGCTGAATAAGACGGCCAATGCCTCACCACCCCTTACAAACAGGTCCGAAACGCCCTCCTGGCTTGGAAGGCCTGTGGAAAAATTTCCCCACAGATTGTCATAACTAAGGTGTTTTCTCCAAATACCGCTTTCTGTAGTCCCTGCATAGACATAATCCCCGAAATTGAAGAAGGCAAACAATCTCGGACACCTCTCATCCAGGATGACCCTGGTAACCAGCCCCTTACTATTCATGGAGCTTCCGTATGTGGTAACGAGGCCCTTTCCCTTGAATATATCTGTAGTCACCTTTACAACGTCACCAAGATTAATATCCCTGGCCCCGGTAATCTCCAAATGCTTTTCCACGGTAATTTGCGCAAATTCATTCAATACTTTGAACGCAATATCGTCCGCTGTGGCCACATTCGGAATATTACTGTTGGAGATCACAACCGTCCTGAGGTCTTTGCTCCCGAAATTCCAGGGTGTAATCTTGGATTTATCCGAGAATACCCAGTCACCAGTTGCGGGATCAGTACTTCCCCAAACGACCGCCCTGTTTCTGAGCATGTTGTCATTTTTTACAACCGATATGCTGATAATATCCTGCTTATTCAGGGAATAGGAGGGGGACGCCAGATCCGTATTCAATGAACCGATGATCGCAATCCCATCCCCTGAGAAATACATGTACATCCCGCTTATCTGCAAAAGTGATAGAATTTGGTCGTAAGCGGAAACAAGTCCCAGCGATGTATTATTGGACAGCAGGTTTCCCCGATCCTCGGTGGTAAATTCATAGCTTACCCCCGCCTGGTTCAAGAACTCTATAATCCAGTCCCTGGAGTAACTTGGATAATCTATGACGTAGGAATCCGATATAAAATAGTCGGATAATCTCTTGGAATTGTCCTGACAGGTGACTTCCACAACGGAGGCCGGCTGGGAAACGGTCGAATCACTGACATAATATTCACACTTGAATATTCCATCCTCATAGATTCTGACCGCGTCCCATGGAGCAAAGGTGCCGGCAAGAGCCGGGGCTGTAACCAGCTTTAATGTCCCAATTCCGGTGCAGATCTTGTGTTCTCTCTCGTATGAGAACACGTGCCTTGTTATATCAATTCCGTTATGCCTGACTTCTACATTCATCTATTGTCTCAGCTCTAGATTTGTAATGAATCCCTGTTTGCTCCACACATTATTCTTACCAAATACATACCATTTGCCGCTTACTCCTATTTCGCTTTTATTCACTGTGATACACTGCCTTGCACTAAAATCCACATTTCCAGTCATCGAGATAGAAGTCCTATATGTCAGTCGGTTGTATCTAGTCAGGTTATAATTAGCGGCCTGCTGCGCCATGGATTGCGAGTCTATAACACCCGGAGCGGCTACGACCACGCTTCTATAGAATCCCGCCGGTAAATAGGGAGAGCTTGCTGAAGCCTCTGCATGAATATTATTGGTTCCATAAACCACAACCCTGTTTCTAAGGTCTCTATCAGAGATTGTATAATTTATGGTCAATATTTCCGGGTCATCCAGCGTATATACGGAAGGATCGGATACCACAGGGTACGGTTTTCTGTCAACGAAGTGAATCAATCCGCTCGTATCCGCGTATAGATGCCATGCTAATATGTCTGCTATGAACTTGCAGTAATCGTAGGCGGATGTCAAGTTAACTTCTGCCGGAGACGAGATGGCAAATGTAAACGATGTCGGGTCAGCAGTGTAATTCGTAAGCCCCGCCAATTCCAGCACATCTCTTACCAGGTTTTCTGCGGCTATATTGCTTCTCTTGAATGGCTCTTCTGGATTCGATGCAGCCACAAAATAATCCACCGCACGAATTAATACATTGTTCGCGGTAACTGTATATACCCTTTCGGGTTCTTTTATTTCTATGTTCTTAACATATCCAGTGAACTCTACAGTATGATTATCCGTATATCCCATATCAACTACTATATAGTCACCAATATTCAACGAACAGTTGGCTGCGGAAATTGTGGCGACGGAGGTTGGGGAACTGTGACTGTCATCAATATTTATGGAAATGATACCGGACATTCCGGTAACGCTGGCATATAGCTTTTTTATCATGTTCCCTCATAGAGTTCCAGCTTGACCTCGTACACCTCCGCGTCGGTGGGCAGGTCCGGCCTGATAGTTTGACATACGGAATGGATCCTGGCAAGGCTGGCCTTTCTCACTAGATAGTCTCCCATTATCCCCTCCGGGCCGGACAGGGTATGCAAAATCCCGTCTGTCGTTTTGTCCCTCAAGATTCTGGAATCCCCGCTACCGATAACCAAAGCCGTAATTCCCAGTATGGGACTCTCATATCCGAAGATCTGCTGCACAGTGCCGCCAGACAATGGTTGCAATCTCGGTATGATTTGTGCAGCGTCCTCTACATGCTCATTTACAAAAATCCTGGTTGTATCTAAATACCACGCCATTTTCCACCTATATCACATAATTCTTCGTAATTGTACCGACAGCCGACTCGGCGGTCGCCAAATCTTGTGCAAGATATGGCTTGATGACCGTCGCTAATGTCCTTCCATCTACAAGTAAATTCACCGTAGAGTTAAGTCTTAGATCCAATTTTGTGCTAACAGGCATGGGCGCGGCCTCTTTCGCCCCGCCGCCAATGGCCGCCATGCCCTTAGTCAATTGGTTGGACGCACTGCTTAGACCGCCGCTAAGCAAAGAATTGATTTGTTTAGCCAGCCATACACCGAAATCGAATCCAGCCCCGCCCATTGGCAGTGCCTCTTTAGGCCCTTGTGCGGGCCGCTCTACAAAGTTGGTCATGCCCTGGATACGTTCTATCCATGGGCTGGCAGGAACCCGCTGTGGCCTCTCCGGCAAATTTTCCCAGTCCGCATAATTATATTTGACGGCCCGAACAAACTTTTCTTCATCCTGCTGCGGCGCAATAACCTCTGGAGTTGGAGTATTCAAATATTCCTGTAGGGAGCCGGTTGAGGTTCCCTTATTTCTATAGTATGCGGCGGTAATTGGAACCCAGAAAGTTGCTCCATCTGGTATATTATACATACCATCCAGCTGCTTCTTTTCGGTATCCAGTATCTCTTGTAACAGATACTGCATAATTTTCATATCCACATGCTGTCTCGACAGCTGCTCATCACTGGTGGCAATGATTACATCGCTTATATCGGGGGTGTATCCCAAACCGCCGTTTACACCGAGAGGCTGTGAAATCTTCTCGGTCAATGCCTGACTTCTTGCCACCAGGTCTACAAGCTGCTCATACGTAATATCCATCTGTGTAAACCCGACATTTGCTCCCCCAAGAGAGATTTCTCCGAGATCCTTCAACTGCTGCATGGCGGCCTGGTAGGCTTCTTGCGAGGCCGCATGGGTAGCCTGGTAGAACTCCTCGCCCGCCTCGGTTACCAGAACCCTGAATTCCTCGAATCCGGCGCGCATTACCTCATAATTCTCACCGTAGTTGAGCTTATCTATCTCAATGGCTCTGGCTATCACCTTATCGAAGTCTGTTTTTGAAATCGGAGATGTCATACTTCCGACGATTGGTGGAATCTGTCCGCTTATCTTCGTTCTTTTGGCTTCTATTATTGCTGTATTGGCCAAATTCGCCGCAATTCCTGTCAGAAGTGCAAGCTCATCCTCCAATTCCCTCTTCTTCTCCGGGGTTAGGAATTCTGTGTCTTCCAGCTCCGCCTTGATGGCCGCAATTCGGGTATTTACGGTGGTTAGGTATCCGACGACCTCCTCGCTTCCATAAGTAAATAGATCTACGAATCCCTGATAGGCCTCCGCCGCATTGTCAATATTATCCGAAACATCGATGAGAGCCTGTCCGTACCCGGCGTATTGTGCAGCTACATTTACATCTGCCCCCTTAACAAGTGCCTCCGTGAGATTGGTATATTGTGTAGTCTTTATGTCTCCGGTTGCAAGCTGTTCCCTTAGATATTCTATCTGCTGGTTTATAATATCGTTAATCAGGCCGCCGCTCGAATCCAGAATTTTCTGCGCCGCATTGGATAAATAAGTTGTCCCCACCTCCTGCTGATTCTGTCCGTAGTAGAATTCACGCGCCTTGGTCTTTTGCTCCGGTGTGGCACCCTCTAGTGCCAGGCTTGCTCCTGTATAGGTAGTTCCTGTGAATGTATTTAGCAATCCCGCCATAATATTGGCAAGATAACGATTTATGGTAGAGTTTTGAATAATTTCCTGGTTTTTGAATAATTCGTCAAGGAATTTATCTTCCTCTGATACTATTCTGTTTCCAACAACACCCGTATCTGACTTGGACGTTGGGGCAAATAAATCCGAGATTTCCGCACTCTCTGTTACACCCCCGATAAAGGCATTTGCCGCCGCAGAACCAATTGCCGCCCCGACCGGATTCCCACCAGAAATCAATACTCCAAGAATTCCACCGCCGATGGAGGCAGCTGTCTGTGTAGCTGTGTCAATTGACCCTTGTATATCGCCGGCTCGTCTCTGCTTTAGGAATTCAGATGCCCCGGAAAGCAGTTGCAGAGTAAGCAGCCCGCTGGATAATACATAAGGATTAGAGACAAATCCCCCGACTCTATTGGCAAACGCGTCCTTCCTTCCAACTTGGAATGGAGTGCCTTCTGGGCTATAATATGTTGGAGATCCGGGCAGGGGGGTATTGTTGGCCCCATATCTTAGCCATGCAGCCGCAGACCCAATAAAATCCGTAGCCCACAGTCTGCCAGTTCCGGCCGGTTTGCCCCTAAGGGCCAGCGATGCCCCGGCAACGGCCAATAATGCAGGCCCGGCCCTTCCCGCCAGCGTCATCAATCCGTTTATCTTTTCTATAACTGTGGTAAGGAAATTAGCCAAATCAGAGAATGAATTGAGTATTCCCCCCTCACTTCCAAGCGTCATCGCCAATTCCTGGAAGGATGTTCCAAGGTTAGTGATTGAGGTTTGTGCAGTGTCTAGCTTTCTAGCCAATGCCTCTGTAGAATCCCCGCTGGCTGTCAGTGAAGTATTATATGCTTCAAGATATGCAGAGAATCCCTCTGTGGAGGTCAACTGAGCCAGACCTTTTGCCTGACGAGGGCCGCCGGCCACCGCTCTGGCTAGGGCTTGAAACTCTGTTTCTGTGACTTGTCCGAGCTTTCTTAATGAGTATAAATCCTGGAGAACATCTATAAAATCTCTGGTATCTCCGGTTACGGTTTTTGTAGCAATACCGTATTTCTGCAAGGCGGATGTGGCGGTATCTGTGGCGTAGTTAGCCAATAGTGTCTTAAGCGTATTTGCAAGCTCCCTATTTCCTCCATACCCGGATTGTGCCAATGTGGCCATTAGCCCATTCAATTCGTCTACATTTACGCCGGCCAACTCAGCCGCATCACCCAGTAATGCTACCGATGACGCCAAAGTGGCAATCTCGACATTTGCTGATCTTGATACGGCTACCCACTTATCTAATAGCTTTGAACCTTCATCCAGGGCGTCGCCTGTTTGGTATAGAGACGCGGACAGAATGTCAATGGATTCTGTCTGTGATAGACCGGAAAGCTTCGACAGGGACAACGCACTGCCCAACAGTGCAGAAGCATATTCCGCGCGCTCTCCAGGAGCATATTTAGACCCAGTGGCCCTGTATGCTTGTTTGTATGCTTCGATAACTCCAGGTAACGCCGCCCCCGATGCTTTTGCGGCCGCCGTCATTCTATCGAATACATCCGCCGATGAAACCATGTCTGAATTGACAACTACGGTTGCATCCGCCAGCTTGGATTCATTATCAATTAGGGTGACCAGTGCCGTATTGAGGGCACCAATGCCCCCATAAATAAGGCCAACAGCGAAAGACCACTGCGCCATTTTCGACACGCTGTGCTCAATATTCTGAACCGGGGATCTGAATCTGGATGAGATCTCCGGTGTGGTTTCCCCCGTAGAACTTACCATTACGCGTCTAACTACATCCGGCTGTTTGCCATAGCCGGATTTTCGATAGGTAATCTGTTCCCTTGAAGGAACATACGTCTTCAGAATTGGATCATATACAAGAGAACCTTGAGTTTCTAGTTTCTTTACATACTGCGGCCCAAGACCCAGGGCTTGGGCCTCTTGATTTGCCCTCGCATACCTGTCCGCCCCAAGTGTCTGCTGTAGATTTAGTCTCTGACGCGCCTGCCGTAAGGCTGCGACTGAATCCGCCACATTTCCAAGCTCGTCAACAAACATCCTTATTTTCTGGCCGGTTCCAGCCTTGAATGTAAATTGCGCGAAGTTCTCAAAGGGTTTTCCAGCTCTCCCGACATTCAATATGTCGGATAGCGTGACATTCCTGGCCGCCATTGCCTCTCTAAGTGCGGCATACCGGCTGCTTGTATTAAATAATTCTGTGGCGCGTGCTTCTTTATCCTCACCAACTGTGGGGCTTGGAGGAGCAGTGGGTGGTCTGGCAAAAAAGCCGCCAGTTGGTGGTTGATTCGATAAAATGGCTAATCTTGCAATTTCATCGCTTAGGAACTTGGACCTGTTTATGAGAGCATAAGCTCTTGCGCTATCAGATCTAGACGTTGCCTCCAGAAGCATCGTCTGTACAGACTGGTACAGTGATTCTGCTTTTGCCTTTCTGGCCAATACCTGCTCTATGGTAGACTCTCCGCGCCGATAGTCTGATCTTGCATATCTAGGCGCTGGCGCAACTGGAGCCTCGGGCCCTGAAACCTGTGGAGGTAATCCCTTATAGTGCCCAAGCAGTCCCAGATCTGATAATATTAGATCTAATTTTCCGGCAAAAGTTGATACCGCAAGTTCAGCGGTATTCAAGGCCTTATTAAATCTAAGGAAATCCGCCTCTGTTGGAATACGGTGTGGATCTTGAAATACCTGTGCCATACCATACAGGGAGGCTTTTCTTCTTTCCAGCTCGCTTCCAACCCCAAGAATCCCGGTATAAGTTTGTCTGACCCCCTGAATGGACTCTAATGACGCTCCCTGTGCCGACAGGCCGGAAAGCTTATTTGCCGCGACAACTGCTTTCTGGCTGATAACACCCAGTAGATAGTCTATTTTATTTAATAACGCAACATAAGCTTCTAGATTAACTTCTGCCAATTATCCCTCAACTTCGTCAATTTTTAATTTGACAGTTTGAGCTTCTTTCTTATAGAATACCCGGTCTATCCACTCTTCTAGCTCCTCGGATGTTCCATCCCAAATAATATCATCCGGTGGCCTTTTTTCCTTTGGAAGTTCAGATAAATTATCTATCTGTTGCATCTTCCTAATTACAAAACTCAGCGTGTGTGGAAGTTCTGTAAGTGAGTTAATAGATGGGTCAAGAGGAATCTGTAACGCCTTGGCCACACTCCACATGGAAGCTATGGCGTTACTTCCTGCAATTTTTTTAGATCGTTTCCGGTAAGTTCCAATGACTGGTATGCCGCCACAAACTCCGATTTCAGGCTTGTCGGCATGTTCTCGAAATCTTCAAAATTAGTAAACAGCCTGGTTTTTAGTGTCTCGTCGGAATAAGACCCAAAAAACGCACACAATTCCTTGAAAACTCTGGCAAGCTCTAGTTCACAGAGTTCTTCTATGTTCTTAACCACAAATAAGTTGTACAGGGATTCCTTGCTTTCCTTCTCCAGAGACTTCTTCATCTTTTCGACCTCCACCTCCAGAGTAGCCCTTAGTTCGTCCTGTAGCCTTTGTGGATAAGAATCTAATTCTTCCTGGTACTTTTCGTGTTTTTCGGTTGGAGCATCGGATTTCGGAGGCTTTGGTGGCTTTATTTTCAGCTTTCCCTTGGCAATCTTTGTGAGATCTCTCATGGAAAACACTGTGATAAGGCCAACAAGCTGTTCAACATCCATATCCTCAATATCTGGGATATATGCCATACGCTCGTCGCTGTTCAGATCTCTTAATTTCCGCCTTAATTCCGCACTCCTTCTCAACGCCATTACCCGCGCCCTATTAAGGTCTGCATCCCCTAATACTCTCATAAAAACGTCCACGCTGGTATCCCCGGAACTCAATTTAAACTTTCGATTCCAAGAAAACAGGGGTAGAATATCTACATCGTTTTTTTCCACTACTTCATTCATCCTAAAGGTCCTTTCAAGAATAAAGGGCTACTTGCCTAAATCTTTCGATAAAGGAAAGTAGCCCTTTAATTATCAGCCTTGTAATGCTACTATACTAAATTTTTAGTGTTATTACATTGCTCCGCTGTAAATTAGACATTGTGCATCTGTACTTCTGAAATTGAATGTAACAGTTGCGTTGTTATTTACATTGGAAGTATACGAATCTCCGACAATTGTAATGCTTGGGAGATAGACTGTCTTCAGCACGGTCGGAGCCCCGGATGTATCGCATGGATCCACAAGCTCCACCTTCAAAGACAGAAGCGCCGCATCACATTCCTCTCCGGGCTGCCATTCTACACCACTGCCAACAACTCCGTAGGTTAGCAATGAGACCAAATCTGTGTCCGTATCGAGGACCGTAATGCTTCCTTCCACGGTTGGAACCTGTCTCTGATAACCAACTACATTTCTTTGACCAAGTTCCTTTACGGGCTGAACATTCAGGTTGCCATTGATTGTAACCGACTGCACTCTGGGAATACCATTAGCAGAGATGTTTGCCTTAATGTCCTTGCCTCTAATAGAGGCCGGCATACTTGGATCATCAACATCAGTCCAATTATTACCGGCGGGGTTGGCATGGTAAACTACCAAAACTTGCGAAGTTCTTGTATCCCCGGTGGTTAATGCCGTACCGACAAGTCGATATTCCCCGGTGGACGGTGCACCAGTAACCTCTGTGAGATATTCTCCATCCAATACAACCGATAACGCATTGTTTCCGTTTTTCAGCGGAATGGGCGTTTGCGATAGGGTAAATGACGTAGTGCCGGATATAAATTTGTCCACCACGACATCATATTTTAGATAGCGTCTTTCAGAACCAATCAGAGTATAGTCCTCTGTAGAATCCTGATCTACCGCATAGCTATACGCGAAATCACGTACTTGCAGCCGCCTGCCATGGATGCTTTTTAGATAGTCCGCCACATCGTCGTCTTTAATGAAGGCAATAACATCTGCCTCACCAAGGCTCGAAATATCAACCCCGGCACTGGGAAAAGCGTCAGGATTTGTGCCGGTTAGTGCAGCAAAGATTTTAATGCCAACATCGAAGGCACTAAATGTTACTGTAATCTCCGGGGTATCCTTTACCTGCCCAATGTGCTGTGGATTGCCCAGCTCGTCTTTGTCTTCTGCTGGAATGTTGGAGGTCAATGTAAGTCGTTGGATCCTGGATGCCTTAAAGGAATCCCTGGGTCCAACTATGTGTAATTGTAAGTCCTTTGATGGGACTGCTAGTTCTGCCATTAATCAAGCCTCCTAAACAACTTCGTTTACTGCCACAATTGAAATTGTAGCCCTGTAGTAAAGTTTATCTACTAGGGATTCTTCTGCCCGTATCGGGGCATAAGATAATCCCATTATTCTTAAATGACCAATTTTATCTGGGGTTACGCCAGGTGGGAAACCCTGGTCGTAATTATATACGTCAATACCATCTTTAAGGGTGTCTAGTAATCTATAGCCAAATTCGTCTCGTTGCGATTTGTTTTTTGCGAATATGTCTATATACCACTTTCTAATACGCAATCCGTCTCGATTGCCCAGCTCGAATTGCTCCACATCCACCCTGCCGGCTTCTACTGCTATTGTAGGGATGGACAATTCCTTTTCAGGGAAGCCATCTTCAATGTGTACAAACGGCACATCTGAAAACTTGTCAACAAGATAATAATATACACTTAGATCTTCTTTGCGCTCTTTATACATGCCTAATCCTCATACAAAATACGCCTTAGCCTGCTGGGTGTTATCCTGGACCTGAACCCTGGGATACCAATTTCGAGACTTTTTTTCTTGGTTGACTCAAGTTCTAGTGTCGCTTTGTGTATCTTTTCTACTGACACCCTTAATGGGTCTCTTGCACTGGCCAGGGCCACCTTTCTGGCAATACTTATTTTATTTAACGATTCCTCTATACGTACACGCAATCTCTTTATTAGTTCCAGGTTTTCTTTGGCTCTTTTTTGCTGGGAATAGAGACTTTCCTTCTTGGATAACAGCGCGCTCTTAAACACCTCACGGATACCGCCTATGGCCTCTTCTACGAAGTGTGTGGCCACCCCTTCTGGATATGGAAATCCCCCGTAAGATGAGCTCATTTTGGCACTACTCCCATAATTTAGCAATGCCCAGAATGGGGCTTTCTTTCCAGCCGCCGCAAGCCTCGCCCTGATTGTAGCCTTATGTTTGGCTGGATCTGGGTATATTACCTTTTTCCAGATAATAGATGCTCTTATCGGATCGTCCTGATTATAGCCTTCGGCGTCTCTTACCAACTGGACCGCATTAGAATAATCGTCTAGGGTTCCAGCTATCTCATCCATTCTTATATCTACAATAACGGATGTCTCGAACCCTGCCCCTGCCGGAATGATGGAAATCAGCTCCGGCGTCCTTGCAACAGTCATTAATGGGATGGAAAAAACTATGTCAGAGAATTCATCAGAAATTGTAAGTGCCTGCTTTATTTCTTTGACCAAAACGTCGGATGCCTGCTCTTTTGCGGTATCCAGCGCACCTGCTACTGCACCCTCTATGTCTTCCCTGCCTATAACAGAAAGCCGCCTGTTTCTCGCTTCCTCCACATCCAGATCTTCGGAGATTCTCTTAAGAGACTGTACAAATTCCTCCGATGCCTCAAGATTATCCAGCAATACAGAAACGGTTCCAACCAGATTTGTCATTTACTTCATCAAGAACTCGATGTCACCAAAAATATCTCTAAGAATCGCTCTGGTATAACCGTTGATTTCATCAAGGATGAACTTTCTTAGATTTACGTATTTATCCGCGTTTTTGTCAAAATAGATTTCTATACTTTGTAAAAGCTTTGCCTGTAGGCTTTTATTTCTTTTTGCGACCTTCCTAATCACTCGCAAAAGGTCAATTTCCTGCGCGACAATTCCATTAGTTGTCATCCTCTATCTCCTTGAATTGTATAATAACCCTATTAATTTCAGGAACTCCCAAAAGTGTTATTCTTCCGAGTTTTACCTGTTTATCCTCTACTACTGCAAACTCAGAGGAGTCTGCAATGGACGGCCAGTCCCCGCTATATGGAATCTTTATGATTCCATCTCCCTCAAAAATGTATCCGCCTGTTGTAAATTCCAGGTCATCTGCATACTTCCATGTAACGTGTGCCTTTGTTGTATAAGTAGTGTAGGTTTTCAACCAATACACACCGGAACATGTCGGACAGAATGAGTCCGTGGACGTATTGGTAACAGGGTCTAGAGTACAATCTGGACATCCAGACAAAGACGCCACATAGAATGAAACATCTCTGCCAATTTCCTGTATAATGTCATGTATGATTTGTGATGTACCTTCCGGCCAAACGATGTCCATTATTTAGCAAGTGCCTCATTAATTATGTTCTTCCAAGTGCCGGAGATGTACTTCCAAGTATATACTTCAGCAGTGAATTTGTTCAATGAATCATTGCCCAGTTTTTCGGTCAACGCTCTGTCCAGATATAATCTTTCCATGGCTTCCGCAACATTAACCGGGTCTACCAGACTACCAACAGTATTGGTGTTGTCGAATGTGTAGTTTAGTCTGGGTTCCACCAATAATCCACAGTCTTTGAACAATTCCTGACATGCACTGTGATTCGGCACAATCTGTGCGGCACCGGTAACAGCGTGTTCCATGGAGGTCAACCCCCAGCCCTCACCCATTCCTGTATTCAAGCCCACATCCGTGGCGTTATATATCTCATTGAGCAGGCCCTCTGGTACCTGCTGTATGCCTCTTACAGCCCCGCCAGTGAGAATAAGCTTAGTATCGATTCCGTATCTAAGGGCCAACTTTGGTACGTTAATATGTGAATCCACTGCCCCACAATGAAGATATAGCATCACATCGTCATATTTCCTTGCCAAATGAGAAAATGCCTCCATCGTAATATCGAGCCTTTTTCTCGGCTGGTTTCTATTTGCATTTAGAAATATGAATTTGCTTGCCGCCTCCGTTTTTTCCCCGAATAATGTCCTTTTCGCATGTTCCCTGCTCGTATATTTCTTGAAGAATGTCTGCGTATCTACCCCGTGAGGCACTATTTTTAAGTCCAAACTCGGTGCACAATCTGGTGAATTTACCACAAATTTGCCAAACTCTGTGTAAGTTGCGGCCGTTGTAACGATGTCAAAGTTCTTATACCACTCTGGGTCATGGAATTTTGAATCCACAGGAAAATATACGATAATCTTTGGTGGATTTTTTACCCGGTTTTTAATCATGGTAAGATATGTATTCACTATCCACGCATCATTAAGGATAAAAACAAAGTCAAAAAATCCAGATCCGAGCATCACTTCAAGTCGGTCTTCCCCATAAATTCTGCCGCCAGATGATGCGGGGAAAATCGGGAAATTATATGGGTGTGGATCTCCGCGATAGTTAACCCCCAATCCGGTTATATTGAATTCGTCTGTTAAGTTACCAATAATTCCATGTAATACCCTCGAAAAACCAGTCTTTGCTACCAAATCTCCTACAAATAATCCCTTTGGCCTGGTGTCTTTCATACCTGTCTCCTCTATATATCCTCGTCCGGCATCAAGTTCCTTGTTGGCATAAATAGCTTCTTAGTTGGGGGAAGAATATACATTTTTAATTCCTCCCAATCCATGGAATAACTAAATTTTTTCGCATCCCCCCCGGCTATTGTGGATACCGCTATCTCTGCGTCTTTCCAGCTGCCGACACTCCAGGAATTTCTTTCCAGCTGACCACTCTTGACCAAGATGGAGGCCATCAGAATTAGTGGTCTTTCATCCTTATCCTGTATTAATGGCGGTTCGTCATATTCATAGACAATGGCCGTATTCCTGTATACATCATAAGTGGTAGAATCTACCAAATATTTATCCTTCCACCATCGTTGCATGGATTTAACTGCGGTTACCAGTGCAGATCTAAGCCAACCATCCACGTACCGGTAAGACGCAGGGTCAGTATCTCCGAGTTGTTGCCTCAGGGTTGGAATTAGATAATCCAGGTTAATTGGAGTGTCTATTGGCATTGTTATTCCTTAGCGGCTTCTTGATGGGTCTGTATCTCGGATAATCTGGCCTCAATGGCTCTTATGATCTTTTCCGACTTCTCAAGATCTCTTGCTATTTGTAACATTCTGAATAAAACGGGTTCGCTGTTAACTTTGTTTAGTGTAGATTGCAATGCCAGGAACTTCTGGTTGACCAGGGTCTCAAGCTCCTCATCCGTTGATTCCTCGATGGTTCTTTCCTTCGCCTCTTCCACCCTGGTATACGGAATAACCACGCCCGTCTCCAGCTGTCTACGGTTCATCCGTCTGAAGAAGCTGTCCTGAAGTTCCGTAAACATGTCAATAATGGATGACTCTTCCCTTTTCTTTGGGTCTCCAGACAGAATTAATCCAGTCGGAGTATTGGTAAATGGGTCCCAAACCGTAACAAATACCTTTCCTAGAATGGTCTTTATATAAGACCTAACTGGCTTACCGCTATTCATTGCGGTAATCAGTTCCGTATTAATCTGTGTCATCTTTTTATACCTTTCGACAAAATATATTTTATGGGGGAGAGAAGCACTCTCCCCCATAATGTCTGACCTATGAATTACGAAACCTTGATAACGTAAATGCCATCAGCTCTGTCAATTATTAAACCGAACTGTTGATACAGCTCAAGATACCACTGCGGCGGGGTTGGATTCATGTCCTGCCACTGTTTCGTAAATACCTGTCCGTAAGTGATAAATTCACCGACGTTCTCTCCGACTACAATAACCTTATCTGTAGGGATAAGCGCATTGTAATCAGCCGGATTATCATATTGCTGCTCAAGAGCCAGAAGCGGGGCACCATAATAGCGCCCAAGCCAGCCGGTCTGCATAATTTCTTTAATGCTATCGGGAACCGGGTGCCAGTCCGTTGAGGTTCCATCCGCCCAACCTGCACCGAAAGTGGTTACAGGAGTAAGTGCGGCTCTGGTACCAATGACAGCTCTTACGCCGCCGGTTGTCTGATTGATTCTGTCTATCGCGTTCTTTAGAACTGTTGCGTTCAGCGCGCCGCCCGCATCGGTGTAATTATTTGGTGTGTTTGTCGCCGACCAAACAGTCGAAAGAGCAGAAAATACCTTGTTCAGATAATAGTCTCTGAGCTTGGCCTGCATCTCATTCTTAATTTCGTCTACCGTTCCGAGTTCTCCAGCTTCCAGCTCCCACAGGTTTGCGGTTACTTTAATATCGGCACCATCCAGAACATAATTCATTCTGTCAGATACCGTAATTTCACTGGCCAAATGAATGGCACCTGGAACAAGGGTCCGCACTTGCATACCCTTTCGTACTTTCTTCACAAGAGCATCCCCCGGTTTTAAGTTCCTGGAGTTCAGAAGGAGGCCGATAATGTCCGTTGTAATATGCCCAGGCTGTGCATATTCTACCAGTAACTGGGCAAGAGCCTCTTTATCCCCGTCCTTCAAAAGGGACGCGACGCTCTCCATTAATTTTTTATCTTCCATTGTAGATAGCCTCCAAAATTTTATTATCCAATTCTGACTGTCAAGCGACCAGTAGTCGAATCGTATCTCTCGGTCGTGCCAACCACACCAACGTCCATAGTTGCGGTATATTTTAGCTTGCCGGCATCCGCAGCATCGTCAGTGGTATTTGCCACAATTAGGGCAGCGCCGGGGACAATGATATTAGAATTGTAAATATATGAACCGGATGGCACAGTGAATACACCGTCTGTATAGGCAAGTGATGGCATTCCAGAGGGAATAGTAAGTCCTTCCTGGTTGCCTGGGTGAGTCATATATACTGTAGCAGAAAATGGGACATTTGGATCTTCGCTAAATCCGCCGCGTTCCGCAAATGGAAACGAGGGCATAGGTTCAAAAACCGGGGTAGGTCTATTATCAACCTTCCAAGTAATAATATACTTAGCCCGTTTGGCTTCCTCTGCGGTTGCAGGAATCTTTGCCCCAGGCAGATCCGTATAACTTCCAAAATCGTATGTAAATGAATGACTGGTTAGGAGGACAAAGCGTCCTTCTGCTACATTCGCTACAGGAATTACACCCAGTACATCACTGAATTCATTAATTTCCATTGTTATTCCTCCAAACTACTGTCTTCGTTCTCTTAATGCTTTAGCCAAGTCGTTAATTCCAACTTTAGACGAATCATTCTGTAAGTTAGGAATTTTTGTGGAGCTATTGGATTCCTTGCCAGCATTGCTTTCTGCAAACGCCACGAGTTCTTGTACCAGGAAGTCCAACGCCGCATCATCTAAGCTCATAAGCATATCACGATTCGCAGAGAAGTAGTCATCGTCTTTTTCGAGCCCGGCCTTGGCAAATTTCTCCTTGATTGCTACAAGCCGCTGTTCTGCCAATTCCGAAGCCTCTACCGCTTTCTTATACTCCCTTAGCTCTTCCAACTCAGACATTGCCGAAGCTGATTCTGCCTTGTGAGCTTCTAAAGCTCCACGGAGCTCTGATAGTTTACCTTCCAATTCAGCAATCTTGCCGTCCTTTTCAGATAACGCTGCTCTCAGTTCTCCATTCTCTTTTGTTAGTTTTTCAAGCTCGTCCAATTTATCTTCCTCCGTAAGTGTGAATGTCACCGGCTGGATGTCCATGCTGTTTAATTCATCTAAGCTGACACCCGCCTCGGCCTGGCTTACAAGCTTATTAAGTTGTGCCCTAACTTTCTTTAGGACATTGGCCGGCAGGCTTGAACCGGAGACTTCTTGCTGGATGGCCGCAAATCTTGACGGATCTACGTTCCCATTACCATCCCTATATGCAAAATATCTAAAACGCTTTTCCGAACCGTCCGGCTGTCTTCTGGTCTCGACTAGCAAGAAAGAAGAATCGGGCAGTCCTTCTATATATGGCCTGCTCCATTTTTTCGCTGAAACGGCCAATATTGGAGTTCTCCCAGCATACGCGGGCTTACCGACAATCGTCACTGCCTTCAGTGTGGTGCCCAATAGGTCAACAACACCGTCGTCTTTAAGGGAATAGTCAGAATACAAGATCTCCCATGAGACATTCAAAGGATCTCCAGACTGCGCCTTGTCTTTAATATACTGAATGTCGGCTGGTCTTTCTTTGAGCCAAAAGGCGGCGATGGCTATAATCTGATTAGCTATCTTTCCACCGACGCTCTCGGCCTGCACCCGCTTAAGATGTGTAATTACTCCGAGTGGTTTTGCGTCCTCATGTCCATCTTTGATTTCACCCTCGGCCATTTTTACCGGCATGAATATTCCTGATGTAATAAGGTTATCAAATTCACTCAGAGGAATTCTCTGGTTATTGCTGTTTGAATTATCATCTGTTAGGATGAATTTTCCCCACGCAACGGCTGGGTTGATAAGTACTGAAGAAAACGCCTCCCCAAGGGTAGTTTCCAATTCCTTATCTGATACTAATTGTATCACATTAGTAAATTCTGTGTTAATTATAGTCTTTTTAGCCATTGTATCTCCAAAAACTAGGTATTATCACCCAGATTACTGTCTTTACCGGTATTTTGCTGTGTGTTTTGTGTACCGCCCTCGTTTGCAGGGGCTCTGCTAAATGGGGCGGGACCAAATTCAGGCAGTCCGTTCTCTCTTAGAAGTTTATTTTCAGTTGCAAGCTTGCCAACCTCGTCCTCGAAGTCGTACCCAAGAACTTCCGCCATCGAGCTCCGACTCACAGACGAAGTATCGTATAGCTTGGATAAAGCAGAGATAAAATCAGAAAATCTGTGCAGATTTAGGGGTTTGAATTCCACCTCAGGGGGCTTTAGATTGTTTTGAATGGCCACATCCCTGAAAATGCTCTTAACAACACGTATAAGTTTTCTTCTAATGCTTTCCATCGTCTTAACAGGAGCAATCATGGCAATCTCTGGGTCTGACGATCCAGACCGCTCGGATTCGCCCGTTATAAGAATTCTCGGAAACCCAAGTCCAAATAAAATTTCCTGATTGATGTCTGCGTACTTCTCGGTATCGGAAAGCAGTGTTGTATCGGGGAATACCCAGCTAAGATTTACTGTATGATTTGTAACTAATTGAAATATTCTTTCAGTAGACTGGTCTGACAACTTTCTAAATGCCAATTGACGCCTGATCTCCTCAACCGTCTCCTGGTCTTCCGGGGAATCTGTTACAGGATATTCATCCGAGCCCACTTTTACATGTAAAATGGCACTAATAACCTTGTCGGCGATGGAGAAATCCATCCTTCTAAGTTTTCTTTTGTGCTTTAGCGCGTTTAATGCAGGAGAAATATACGAGATTGGGTATGGATTATCCGATAGATATTTTCTTCTTATAATATTTTCATTATCCAGTAGAATCTCGGTTGCTCCCCTGGCTATCTCTTTGATGAACTCTGGATATTGTTTAGCTATACTTTTATAGAGTTCTTCATCTTTTCTGCCATCCGCGTATTTGCCCTTTGTCTTTATGAAATCTATTATATCCTGGGGTATTACTACATAATAGGACGGCTTGTCGGATAACAACGATGTATTTATCTTGATCGTTTTTGGATCTCTTACCCATAATGAGACCGGAACGACCAACTTGGTGTACTTTTTGATCCCCAGCTTGAAAATTTCGTCTTTTCCTATTTGTCCGTACCCGACCTCTGGGACAACCAGGCCGGAAAGCAAAAGCTCCTGTGCCATAGTTTCACAGAATCCCAACAGGTCTGGCTTCAACGACTGAAAAACCCTAAACTCGTTCTCCGTGAGTCCAGATTTTGAAATTACCAGGTCATTAATTCCTATTTCGACGAGCTTATTGACTACAGTAGACACAACCGGCTCTGTTTTATAGAAAAACCTGGCCTCGTTTACCTGGTCTACATATTCCTCGTAATCAACCTGATTCTCGAAATTATTTGTAACATCCTGCCACGGATTGGCAGACGCCCTGGCCTCCCCCATCGCGGGTTTGACCAGCCTAATTATTTTTGATTTCTTAGCTGTCATAGTTTAAATAATCCACTTTGGGGAGATAAGTTTCTTCTTTTCTCTCCCATGTATATATTCGTTTGAAATATGGTATGCGCCCACCCCGCATAACAGGGCGGAAGTAAAATGGTCTTCGCCTCTTTTTCCTCCCCTATCAGTAAGAGTCCTATAAGAAATATCCCCGGTTACACTTTTGGTGTACGTCATTCTTTCCAGTTCTGAAATCATATCGGTATCTGTACTAGAAAAAATAATTTTGTGATTATTGGCGTAATCTTGTAAGACTGATACCACATACACTTTTGTTTTAGTTTTTATCTCTGTGCCGTCAGAAGTAATCCCAACGGGCATTGACGATGAAAAATCTATTGGAATAAGGCGGTTTTTGTACTTTTTACCAACATAGTCTTGGTGCTCTAGAAGATGCTGGCGCACAGACTTCCCCGCATTTCCCTCATCCATCCCTATTAATCCGGGCATAAATTTAGTATCTAGAAGATCTATTAGTTTCTCCTGTATCGGATAAGACACCTTCGACAGGCGGATTCTTCCATGAAATCTAAGCCTGCCGTGTGAATCTATATACAGGATGACAATAGCTGTCGGCTCTGTGTAGCCCAAGTCTATACCCATTATCACACCGTAACTGGTTTCCTCTCGTATGTTTGGAAACGCAGAGATTTTGGTAAGGATATTGTCTAAATTGTCATTATCCTGTATTCCGTCTATTTCTAATCTTATCACAGGATAAGGTTCTATCTGGAGCAGGCTTCTATCGAAAAGGGAAAAAACCGGTTTGCCGTGCTGGCCCAAGACATAATGGATATATTCGTCTGTGTCCTCTCCCTTGTATTGCTCTAAAAATCTATCAAGATCCGCTGGTGTAACTCTCGGATTGTCGAAGGCGGATACACGATGCTTCGTGTACGCGTTATTTTCCTGATCGGTATGATAAAGCACATTCCCATCTCTTAGCCCCGTCGGCACACCGGATACTATCTCCCTGTATCCCGGAGTCCATACATTCAGGGAGGGCTGCATTTCTTGAAATGCAGAGAATGGAAAATAGCCCGCCTCATCGGCCAAAATTAGAGGAGTATGCAATCCAATAAGATTCGATCCCGTACCCGATTGTCCAACAATTCTACATAATAGCACAGACTGGTTTGTAAGTGTTATCTTAAATTCAGAACTGTTGACGCCGGATCCCCTGTCAAGGAAATTCTTCAAAAACGAATTTGTTCTAAACTGTCTTACAAGGTTTGTAAAAACAGGGTCTAGATGTACCTTGCTTGGAACTGTATATAGAACGTAGTCGTCCGGGAATACTTTGAATATTAACGACCAAATAATGATAGACGACAAAGACACCGTTTTTCCCACTGCTCTCGCAGAGCATATAGAAACATGTGAGTTAAAATCACAGAGGATTTCCTTTTGATACTCGGAAAACTCAAACGGCTCATCCGCTACAGGGTCAAGATCAAAATTATAGATGAATTCTGTCGACAAAACCGGGTGCTTTAGTATATCATATAGAATAAGATCGTCCCGGCTTAGTTTCTCTACAATCATTTGGTTCTCCAATATCTAATTTTATCTATCTCATATTCCCTGGATTCTATGCGAATCGGGGCGTGCTTTGTCTCACCTCCCGGAGGCCCTCCCCATTTGTCTGTATAATATTTCCGGTTGTTCTCAAAGAATCTATGAGTACTGCCGCCAGTACCCTGATGGATGGTCCGGCTCCAAAAATGGAAAAATCTTGCATTTCCCAATGTACAACATCTATTGCCGGATAATACGATCCGCCTTGCGTAATCATTGTCCACAAAGTAAGCCGGATAGTAATTTACATCCAAATATCCAACACTGTCGAATAGCCCGCCCCTATACAGGCATAAATTCTGTATGTCATAAAGTTGCATATCTTTTATTTCTTTAACATCCGAATAATCCCTGAAGTATTCCCATGGTCTCTGATTAAAATCCTCGAATATATATGTATCACCCCGGAAGAATTCACCGGTACTCGGAAATTGCCGCACAAGATCTCTGACATCATATTGCAGTGCAGAAATGCACTCATAATCTGAGTTGTTGGCAAGATCAATCATTGAATTTACAGCGTGCGGATATGCAACTATATCGTTCCCCGCAATAATCAAGTTGTCGTATTGGTGGGTTCTCCATGCGTAGTCATAAATATCATTTACCGAGAATGGAAATCCCATGTTTTCACGATGAACTATGAAATCATATCCATTGGTGGATACCCAATCAAGAGTTTCTGAATCTCCGGGCTTTCCAACCACAATAAATACGTCAATCGGGTAATCGCATGTTTTTAGTATGGATTCTACTGCCAGCTTGGTAAAATTTGTGTTTCCAAACGTAACAATTCCCAACAGATTTTTTGACATATTAGCCCAGCACTTCCAGTATCTTATTAGTAACTCCGGCAACCGAGGTTTCCGGTGACCAAAATTTTTTTAGCGGCAAATAGTCCTGCCTTACAAAATGAGACGAGTGTTTTGCGTATGTAAACGACAGACTCTTCTTTGTTCCATCCATCCACACATCCTTATTGTGGGCAAATACAAATGGCCCGGATTTTCTGCCAATAATTGTATCGCAGAATCTCGCAAGGTATGAAATCTCATTCAGGTCATATCCATCTTCTGATCTGATGATGCTGTCACTGGTTATAATATTATCCCTGTGAATATTTACCGGACTTGTAATTATAAATAGCAGGTCATCCCTGTATTTAGACACCCAATCCAATATGGGAAGAAAATCGAAATTTTCCGCCTGCATGGAGTTTACTACCCCATTACAGACAAGAACCTTTTTTCTGGGGTTGTTTTCTATAAAATTGACAATGCCGTCTACTTTGAAGAAGGAAAAATCAAGCCTGGGGAGATAATCCTCCAAATTTCCAGAAAGAGACCGGTGGCCGCATTTTATAAGGGTTTCATTAAACATGGCGGCGTTCATGTCCAGCACACACCCCACCATTGGCAATACGTATCTGCTGTCCCTCCCTATCCATGTATTAATATACAGAGAATCTTTAGTTCTTATAAATGGCAGTCTTGCGTCCATTTCAGGAGTGACCTCTGTCCATTTCATGTTTGGAAAATCTGCAAAGGTTCTCTTGTTTTTTCCGTGTGCATAGTAGTATTCTTCGGCTGGGATTGACTGCATGATTTCCCTTACAAATTCCCTGCTCTCGAATAAGTCCCCGTTCCCGAAATGGTTGTAGAATATCAAGGAATTATACATTAAAAATCGGGTATTCCCTTCTTTTTTATTACATTCATGGCGTCCAGAGTAAATCTGTCTCTCATTTTGAGATATTCGGACTGGCCCTCCGTTACCCCGTCGCTCCCCCAGGACATGGCCTCTTCTCCCCAATCCAAATCCTCGAATTCCTCGTCTCCGTGCATCGGTATTATAAAGGAATTATTCGCTAATCCCACCAGTATATCGTCTCCCTCGTGCTTCCATCCGCTGTTTCTCCTCAGTTCTTCCTCAACAATAAGCAGTCTGATTAATCCCTTAAATGATGTAAATATCCCGCAGCCGAGGAAATACTGTGTCTGAGTCGGCTCTTTGACATCGCTTGGATATAATCTTTTCCCGTTACCGCCCTCGAATGACACCCCGCAATATCCAAATGTCTTGTCTCTATCCGCATACTTTAGCAGGGCCTCCAGCGTCCTGCTTCCTACAGATGTATCGTCATCTAACAGTAAATAATAATCGGCTACGTCCAGGAGCCCAATGACATATTTTCCACGAGTTCTCGAATTGAATTGGCTATTTATAATTTCAACCCCATCAATGGGGTCTAAAATCATATCCTTGTTATTATTGAGGATGAATATTCTGTCTGGAACAACAGACCCGTTTTTTAGGTCAGAAACTATCTTATGTAAATTGTCAACTCTCGATTTCCAATAGGCGCATATTACGGCCACTGTCCTCAAATTACACATTTGCCACCAG
Source organism: Brevinema andersonii (assembly GCA_020722765.1). Lineage (GTDB taxonomy): Bacteria > Spirochaetota > DYKD01 > DYKD01 > DYKD01 > DYKD01. The sequence continues at coordinate 27,890 of DYKD01000020.1, forward strand.
CAAGTCATTCTGTGCGTTATTTGTATTCCGGTACGAGATAGTATATTTGTTATTAATCCCCAATACAGATGAAATTACCCTATCCCTAGTTATATCACCCCATTCTTTGGATATTCTAGGGTCAGCCGACGGGTTGTATCCAAATATCCTAACATCATCAATCAGGATCGTATGGGTCTTAATTTTATGCCTTTTTATAATATCTAATTCTTTTAATAGCGGCACTTCGATTGGATGAGCCAGTGGGTCTCCGCTAGACAGGTGTGCATCCAGCAGAAAAGTAGCGGGTTCCTCGATGTCTTTAATCATATTCCAGAAATCTTCCGTGCTGGAATCTCCATAGAATAATTTTACTGAGTTTTCATTTTTAAATCTGTCTCTTATTAACTCATAGAGCTGGTGGTCTATTTCTATACTGCGTATCTCCCTAAAGCCGCAGTCCAGCGCTACCTGAACGCCGCCCCCGGTATATGTACCTGTCTCAACAAATATATTGTTATATGTAAATTCAGCCAGTAAGTTATGGTTTAAACTAAGACTCATACTGAATACTCCTCATACATCCTCCGGTAGTATTCTATTGTCCTGTCAAGACCGTCCTCCAATTCAATCAATTTCGGCATTTTCCCATCATAAAGGGGTTTAAGAGTTTCTGGATTTCCAAGCACCACCGAATGTTCGGGCTCTCCCATTCTCATAGGAACATTTTTTATCCTCCCAGACCCGACTTTGGATACCACCATTTCCGCAATCTCCTGTACAGTCGTAGGTCTTCCGGTGCCTGCCTCGAATTTCGGCGCCTTGTTTTCTTCAGACATTGGATTGTACAGATATTGTCCATGTTCTTCGAGTAACGCTCGTACCAGGACATCGGCGACATCCTCGACAAAGATCATATCCATTACCTGAGAGCCATCACCATATACGACAATCTCCTCATTCCTCAGGGCCGGCAGAACAAAGTTCGGGATGATTTTCCTGATCGGCGTATGCTTCTGTCTTGGGCCATAGGCGTTCAACGCCCTGGTTACCGCTATCTTTGTACCAAGCTCTCGATTAAACATCCACGCAAATCTCTCTGCGGCATCCTTAGTAATGCTGTATGGATTGTTCATCCAGTAGTTCCCAACCGATATGTATGAGCACCTTTTACTGTAGACTTGGCAGGACTTAAATACGTTAAGTGTGCCAATTATGTTTGTTTCAACGGCAGGAAGCGGCCTTTCTATTGTTTCAGAAGTCCCCAGCACTCCCGCCAAATGTATAACCCCGTCGCACGAAGAAACCGCCTCACTTACTGAAGTACTATCTCTGACATCCCCCAAATAGATGGATACACCGTCCATATATGCACGTATTGGGTAAATTCCGTGATCAAAGATAAGTGGCTCTATTCCTCTTTTCAGCAAATTATCTACTACATGAGATCCAATGAATCCCGACCCGCCGGTTACCAATACTCTACTGTGCCTCATCGGATTTCTCCAATCTAGATGTCTTATGTTGGTCTACAACATATTTTTCTGCCGCAGTCGCCCCATCGCGGATAATGTCCAAGATCATTTGGACGAGTAACTTGTCATGTTCCAGTATCAAAGCCTGTCTCTGCAAGTTTAGGTCTACCACCTTCCTCAGCTTGTCAAAAAGATCCGCACAAGCCTCCCTGGAATGGTATTTCGACATAAATTCATCAAAATCCATTTTCCTTATTTCATACAGGAATTCCTGATTAAAAAACATCTTGTTGTTTACAGTGGCCAGTTTGTCTACTATAGATCCTATTGTATCCATGTATTATGTCATACTCTCTGGGAGCACTCCTTCCACATTGGTATTTTTAGTATTTAACATATCAGCGGTAGATACTTTTATCTTCGTTCCACAAATATTTCCATCTTCTAATTTTCTGTGGCAGACCAGGGTGACGGTGTTATTTTCCGCCGGATATAAAGTCCACACCGTTGCCAATAAAATTTTACATTTTGGACAGAGTATATACATGTTTCTTTGTTCATAAAATTGGCGGGCTTTCGCTTTAAGGTCCGCAATATAGCTTACCACCGACGCTTCTTTATCTGATTTTCTTGTTCTTCTTGTGATCTTTAGGTCGTCTTGCAGTTTGCTTATGTCTTTTCTAAGATTGGTCATGACATTGCCAAGTCTGTCCAATACATTGATGTCTAAATTGCCTATGTCCGGGTTTGTTCTCATCTTAAACAACATTTGCTCATAATCTTCCAGGGCGATTATCGCCTGGATTAATGCCCTCAATGTTTCCCGGTCGTTTATCTTTAGATCATCCAGATCATAATCGTTGGCAAACTCCTCCGTCTTCCTTTTAATTCTCGCCTCGAAATCAGAAGATGGGGAAATTCCTCCCAGCTTTCTCTCCCAATACTCATCGAATTCCGCATCTGACATTCCGCTAAACTGCTTCAGCTTTCTATATTTTTCTTTATTTGGTATTTTTCTTTTGTCCATATTTTATGATTTTTCTTTCTTTTTAACTATTTTACATGAATAATTATACACCTTTTCTGCATTTTCTGTAAAATATGCGGTAAGATCCTTGATGGAATCGAAACATTCCCTATGAAAAAATATATTCACATAAGGTTTATCTAAGCCAAACATGAATTTTTTCTGGTTGGAAGTTATCTCTTTATCGCAGTGGAAGCATATATACACAGCGGCGGCCTGCCTTTCAATGGGCTAAAAAATTTACTACTTGGAACAACTGTTTAACAGTTTATATGAGCAACTCTGTGATACTCCGCCGCCTACGGGCGGGTGGCTTCTTGGGCAATGCTCGGAGTAATCCCCCGCGTTGACGCCCAACAGCGGTGTCCCAGCCGCAAAATATTTTTGGTGGCTTCCCATGTCGCATGAAAGCGACAGTCACCACCACTAGTTTTCATATATTTCTTCTTATCGTGCAAACGGTTGTTTTGAAGCCGGCCTCCTCCCACAACCAGTCTTATACTGGACGGCAGAGAACGCACGATTATTATGACTTCTTTGTAAATCTTACAGACTTCTTAGCGAGCAGCGGGACATAACCCCGCACCCGCTTAAGCCCGGACTCATATAGCAGGATAGAAACCAGCGATGCGACAAAAATCTGGACAAGGCCAAGAGCCCATGCTTTCCAGTCGGTTGGAAGCTCGTACCCAGGCATACCAAGACCAAGAAGCACCAGACCTGCTACTACCTGCATAACTGGCAAAGCCACAACGTAGAACAGCTTTGGAAAGTCATACGTATCGTTCTTTGCCACGTATTTTCTCCACAGAATTTTGACGGCCTCGAGAAGTGCCGAGGCTAGTGAAGCTTGTGTAAAAAGAGGCGTTTCCATTTTATAAAGTTCTCCTATTAATAATTTGAAATTTCTTTACTTAGTATTTCATAGATAACCTTCTCAACCGGCCCATCTGAAAATGGGTTATTATCTACTACATACTTAAATCCAGTGAATGTATCTAATGAAGTCTCTGATCTGTCATTGTACTCCTTTGTCCCAACGAGTATTTCTCTCTTCGGCGCGGAAACTCTGATTGGAATTGGAACATACAGCGGGAAGTTGGACTCTATGAAATATAACTCATTCGGGAACCTCCAGTCATCAATACACACGATGTCCAATGGATACATCGGGCTTCCTTCAAGATCTTCCATTGCTTTCCTAACCCATGTATCCCTGTCGTATTTTCTCCCGGCCGCTCCGATAGAAATCAACAGTTTTCTTCCTCTGGTATCTTTTAAACCGTCCCATCCCATTTCCGAAGCAACATTCTTGATGCCGGACGCAAAAGAGGTTTTTTCACACAGATAGCCGAGTTTCCTGGCCTCCCCCAATAAAACATTGGAGCAATACGTTTTCCCGACACCCGCCTTTCCAGAAAAGATAAATAGCAGCGTTTTCCTGAGCCTATTCATTTCCCTTCGCACTCCTATATTCCTCTAGAATACCTTCCAATATTCTATAACTGACAATCTCATTCAGCACCAGAAACTTGAGGATAAATGACAGTCCCGGTATATCTATAACGATAGAATCAGGAGTAGCCACAAAGAAGTTCCTCCCTATTTGCTTTATGACAATTGTATTTAGATGGGGAATTTGCATTATTTTCAGTCTAGGTACTGATGAGAAATTTGTCATACCGGCTATTCCTTTTTGTCTTGTTTGTCTCCCGACTCAAACAGCGTAGGGATTCCGTTTTTCTTGTAAATTTCATTTGCCTGCCCTATTACAGAATTAAGTGCAACACCATACGCATCAGGAAATTTCCTGTCCATCGCCTTGGCCCTCACTTCTACATACTCCCATTCGCCGCCCCCAACCTTTCTTCCTTCCTTGATAAAAGCCTCAACCGTCCAGATACCATCCTCCCCAAGGGCCCCTTCGCCACCGCTTACAACCGAAAATTCTCTAACTGTCATCGCATATCTCCTTTATCTCGATAAACCTATGGCTAGGTTATTTCGTACTTCTTTGCCTAGATCAGAGGCTCTAGACCTGCCAAGTGCCCCGCACTTGCATCTAAACGTCCGGTATTTTCCTGTCTGAGTATAATAATATTTATCGGTCCATGTAATATCCTCGCTCCCGCAGTTTGGACAGACAGGAGAATCCGATTCCACATACAGGCCTAGATTTGGATGAGAACGAATCCAAGGCCTAAGTTTCATGTATACATCCTCCAAGGTCAATACGTCTGTTTTGTTGTACTCTTCCAAATACCGTAAAGACTTTTCGTCGCCCCCAACACATTTCTTCCAAAGCTCAAAGTCCGTATCGAGCTTTTCTGGAAAACCAAAGAATTTTGCCAGACCGTTCAGGCTGTTATGCGTGAATCCAAACTGTCTCTTTGCTATAAGTCTTGTATCAATGACCTGATAGGGGCTCGGAGGCGGCATACCGTGTACAATAAACCTGGTATTCATATTTGGAAAATCGAACGAATTTCCGTTGTGTGCAATGGCAATGTCCGCCTCGTCTAACAATTTCCATAAATTGGCTACAATTCTTTTATCGTCCTCTTTTCTTGCCTCTTTCCCAGTAAGTCTATCCGACAATATTTCACTGTCGAATAGCCATTTCGCAGACCAACATAGCACAAACCACTCTGAAATAACCTGCCCGTCCGTGACGTTTCCTCCCCAAACACTTTTCTGCCAAATATACGCCTTGAGAGGAGATGTCTCTATATCCATAATCAAGACCTTTGGAAGCTGCTTCGCTGCGGTAGCAAGAGGATAGCCGTCTTTATCGAAGCATTTGGGATGTGTCAAGATCGTATGTCTGTGTTTACAGTGCCTAACCATTCCGCTTTTCCGGGCTAAAGGATTAGTCATCAATCAATCCCTTTCTAATTAGCTTATGTCTAAATTTACTTTTTGTGTAATTTGCTAGAATTTCTACTTCCTCCTCCGAGAGCCTGTATCTGGATTTAACATCCTCCAAAAAACCATCGTCAGTAAAATAACCTCCTAAAAAGTAAGACAGCCTTTCACAAAGCTGTGTGAAGGTCTTTGAGATAGTTATTCTATTCTTATTCAAAACCCTTTCCAGGGCAGTTAGAGATCCGCCGCCTCCAACAGATTTCAGAATTAATACATCGAAATCAGACAAAAACCCTTTCTCGTATAGCTCAGAAATTTTTTTCTCTATAAAGAGTAAGTCATTATACGCGTCGGATTCTATATCCATATCCGATTTTATTGTTTCTCTGTTTCTAAGGAGTGTCTCTACTATCCACGACATTTTTAATCTCTTTCAAGCATGTAGATTTGTATGGGCAGCGAAAACATTCTTTTTTATACAAGCCTGTTGGAATAAGATTTGAGTTCTTGATATGCTTCACCATATCAGGAATCACTTCCTTCATAAGAAGATTCTCCAGAACACTGTCATAGTTAAACCTAATCAATCTGCCCGTAGCAAGTGAAGCATAATATACTCCGACCGGATTAGAAGAATGTAAGTTTCTGTATGCCCAATTATAGAGAATAAACTGTGGGTCATTGTCTACAGACATTGGAGGGTTTCTGGATGTTTTCCAGTCATAGACTATCCCGTCAGACACCCGATCTACCTTACCAACTATGAATACCCCGTCTGAAATTTCAATTCTGAATTTTTCCTCTATACTATCATTATTTGCCAGCAGGGCGCTGAAATTACCGAAAAAGGTGGATATGCATTTATGACAGAATTCCAGATCGTCTTTGGTGGCGTTTGGGGGTAACCGGCTTCTTACGAAGTCAGCCGCGCCTATGGGGCTGTTCCAGTGGTGTTCTATTGCTTGGTGAACGATTGTTCCTAGTATCATCTCCCGATTCGGTACGGATACCTCTGGAAAATTTATTCTATAATATACCTTTCTATTACAGGATAGAAAGTCATGTATCAACGAAGCCGAGATATTAATGGACATTATAAGCTCGATGCCCTTTCATTGGCACTCTGAGTTCTCCAGACCTCAAGCATTTGCTTATATACTTCCATTTGAAGCCTTAATTTTTCCAGTTCTGCGGTAATAAGCGCAAGTGAATTTCGGAGCGGCAGCAGCTCATTTTGTACTCCGGTAAACTTGTATGTTGATTCAATGAAGGAAATGGTAGGGGTTTTACCATCCCTCCATAAAGACGGGTCTGAAAAAACCCTTTTAAATACATCCGCCTCCCCCTTCTTTATTTCATTTTCCAGTTGTATGCGCTTGAATGAGATCTCTGAGATTTTTCCGGCCAACTGCATCAAGTCATCGAAGTCTGGCAATACTTTTAGTAATTCTGCTACCGTAGCTCTCATTGAAACCTCTTTTCTATTTCCAGGATTATAAATCCATCTTTGTAATGTATATCTGTATAATGCACATCATATACGCCTATGATTGGAGAATCTACAACTATATACAAACTGCCTCCGTCTTGCAGATTCGACAAGAGCTTTTCCTCTCCAAATACACCAAAAAATTCGGTATTTACAATAATACAGTTATATGGAGAGATTAGATCATCACTTATAGGATATTTAGGTCCAAGCAGCACCAATGTATTCCACAGGAATATTTCTTGTTTACTTATTTTTTTGATTGCCTCTAGAGCCTTATCTATATCCATTTCTTCTCCAATCTGTCCTCTATACCCCGATATTTTCTGCAAATACCAAACATAAATTTTGCGTCTTTTAACGATATGCTTTCATCCAGCGACATGACCTCTTCTGCGAATTTTCCCACGCTGGCTTCTTTTCTCGATAAGAGATAATTATAGACTGAGTATGGATTCAGCTCCAGATCACGAGACCAGCCCTTGAATCCAAATACGGAGGAGAGTATAGCAGGTATATATTCCCGGTTTATTTCCAAATATTTGGAAATGGATTCGTTAGACGAACCGCTGGCGCACATTAGCAGTATATCCTTGATTGACATATAGTCTACCAAAGACCCGCTAATGCCGAAGGTCTCTTTATAGAATTCTTTAATGATCTTCCAAGATCTATCTGCTGTCGTTTGTTCCTTCATATTTATCCGTAATCAAGTTTATAATTTCCGCAAATGTTTCTACATCTAAAACAATAAACACTTTAACTCCATCTCTTGCACCGGAGAATTTACCTATTAGGAATGGGATGCCATACATTGACTTAGCCTCTGCGGCAATCTTATCGAGCCACTCCTTTTTTAGGGTAAACTGACTTGCTCCACCATATCCGACCTTAGCCTCTACTTTAAACTGCCTCGGAATGGAATCCACCTTACCGGAAATATCCGACAATAATAATGGTTCTCCAAGAATAGTTCCCATCGCGCCGCTTGACGGCACTCTCTTCCACCTACTCTTCCTTATCAACCTGTTTAGAATCTCTACGGCTAAATTTTCAAAGTCCGTTCCTTTTCTCTTTTGTTTCGATGTCATCCTCTATGCCTCCCTAACATGGGTAATTTTATTGGATTCTGGGTTAAATTTCAAGGTAACCGTGCCAACAGGTCCATTTCTGGATTTCAAGATAATGAACTCCATCATTCCCTTGTGTTTTGTTTCCTTGTAGTAATACTCATCCCTATACAGACCCACGACAAAATCTGCATCTTCTTCCAGATTTCCAGATTGTCTAAGATCGGCCATCATAGGTCTTCTATCCTCCCTCATTTCCACGCCTCGATTTAGCTGTGACAGGGCTACCGTGCAGATTCCGCTATCATTAGAAACAAGTTTAAACATTCTGGATATTCTGCCCAGCTCATGCGTTTGGTTTTCTTCCCTTTGTGACATCAACTGAAGATAGTCCACATATACTACCTTTATGTCATGGGTTGTCTTATATCTTTGAATTGTTGACTTGGTATAGTGCAGGTCACCGGTAAAAGAAGTATCGATATAAATCGGATACTTTTTAATCTTTGCAAGGCCGTCCACAATCTGTTCTATTTGCTGCTGGTTGAGTATTCCCAACCGTATATTAGTGATTGGAATTCCCGTTTCAATGGCAACCAGTCTTTCTACTAAAGTAGAATAGTTCATTTCTTTTTCAAAGACCAAACAGGGTATGCCGTTTTTTCCGTCGGATAATATGGAATTACAAATCAAGGCTGTCTTACCTTGCGAAGGCCTCCCGCCTATGATCCACAACTCTCCCGGCGATTTCCCTCCTGTTGCAAGGTCAATGTCATTAATCCCCCAAGAATAACCCCTAATTCCCGGTGCCTTTGTTCTAGATACAATATCCTCTAGAACTGACTTCACCCCATCCCCAACATGGGACGTGGAATGCCCCCCGGAAGATTCCATCAGGCTTTCCAGTGTGGTATTTAGAGACCGGATTGTGTCATCGATATTTTCCGTAGTAAGTACATCCGGTCTAATAGACGAGATTGTTGATAGGAGCGCTCTACCTTTATAGGCAGAAGTGACGAATCTTATATACTCAGAAAAGTTTTCTGGATTGAAATCCAGGGACAACAGATAGTTTATGTAGTCTTTGCCGCCGACTTCCGACAATTTCCCCGCTCCATCCAGGCTTCCGATGATAAGGTTGACATCTGCGGTAAATCCCTTCTCGGTTTGATCCTCAATTTCCTTAAATAATATTTGATGAGGAGTGGAGGAAAACATGAAAAATCTTAGCCCATGGGCTGTAGGATAAAGTTCCGGGTTTTTTAGAAGGATGGAAAAAACCGCCACCTCGGACTGCGTAGAAAAAATGTTTGTGTCTGTCATTATAACTTCTTTATCCCTTCAGGCAACTTGATGGAAGTCTTGGCCACCTTCTTTATTTCCTTCTTTATTTCATCTATATCTCTATCTAATGGCTCCGATGGTGGATACATAGAGATTCCATCCCCCGCCCTCTCAAACCTGTTCTTGCATATTGTGTATAGAAGGCCGTATGGATTCTCCCGGACTTCGCGCACATTTATCAGATCCATCACGGAAAAAAACACAGTGAATCTGCCGAATACCCGTATCAGCTTATTGAACATTATAATTTCAGACCTGCCCGCAGGTCTGTCAAGCAGGTCAGAATAAAACTGTGTAAGTATCTGTGCGGGATTTGTTGTTGATTTTAATTTCTCGTAGTAAAGTTCTGCTATGTTTTCCAAGATGGCATCCCGTCCTATTCTCTGAATCCGCGGGCCTCTATTGAAAAGACCGAAACAAGTAAGGATCTGCTATATTTTCCACCGCGTCCACAATACCCCCTGTTAGTCTGAGGACGAATCCCCAGACTAACATATTGGTTATCCAGCCCCCCCAGGTTGTTTCCCGGCAGGCGCAGAAACAGTCTATTCTTTAAATAAATCTTCGACTTTTTCCCTGGCTGCCTGCTCTAAATCACCGCTTACAGCCCCGACTGTACTAACAGGATTAGCCGCACGTCTGGCCGAGAAAATGTCTCTTAATGAAATTCCTCTTTTAAGTTCAAGGATTTCCGGGCCAGTTAGTTTAATTGTAGCGTCCTCCAAGTCGTACTTCACAAGCCCATCTGGAATAGGGGTTTTATCACCGGTTACAACCGGAATCGGTGTAATTACTTTCGATTTACCAGTCCCAGATACGATAAGGGTGATGTCATAATTGGTAAGACCGATAACTTTACCTTTTTCGTCGAGAACAGCACTCTCTATTGCATTGAGCTGGTCAAATAAGGTTACACCTCTCGCCAATATTTTTACCTTGCCGGATGGGGCCAGCTGATCTCCTGCAATAATTTCCTTACACTTGCTGCAAGTGGTAACGGATTTGTCTGCATACTCTTCTCCACATTTTTGGCAAGTTCTCACTGGCGTCTTATCCAAGACGTTTACCATATACCGACGCGTCCTCGGTGAATAACCTGGCTCATCCTTGAACGAGTCTGGATACTGCATATAAAGCGACCTATTATTTAGACAAATTGGGCATTCATCCCCTAGACACTCAATAGTGTAACCGTTTAGGTAGTGTGTCCAAATATCGTAGGCATGGTCATCGAGAATTCTGATGTTATAGGTGCCAGCGTCGAGGCGCAGAAATGTTCTTTTTTCTGTTTTAGATGTTTGTGCGGATGTGCCGCTTGTATTAGCGAATGACATGGTTTACTCCTCTCTCTTCTCTTCTAATGCGTGAAATAATTCTTCAAATGTGCGGGTTCTTTCTGTTTCGATAAACTCCATGGCCTCTTCTGCGGACGTAGTGGGTATTCTTTTTCTCAGATTTAAGTAGTTAAGATATGCCCATTCTATATCTACCAGTTGAAGATAACGTAAGTATCTGCTTGCATCCGGATTCATGAAAATAACTTCCGGAATTTCTGTGATTGAGTCTGTAAATTTGATATTTTGGTAGTCACCCAGGCTGAATAACCTCTCTACTGTAAGTTGCTTATTCATTCCGTGTTCTCTATTTGACTCTAACGGGGCGGTAGCTTCTACTGCGGTTTGTGGATTTGACATTTGCCTGTAACTCCTTTCTACATGTAATTTACGCCCCGTCAGGGGTATCTTCAGTTTCTTCGTCTGCTTCTATATCTAAGGATGTATATTTATTGATGCTATTATATACCCTTTCTTTGATTTTGTCAAGGGTATCTGGATGTGATTCTAGGAACTGGCCTGCGGCCAATTTCCCCTGGCCTATGGATTCTCCCTCGAACTTATAGTAAGAACCACTCTTTTTTATTACCCCAAGCATCGAGCAGAAATCAACTATGTCCGAATACGTGTCAATCCCTTTTCCAAAAATAATTGGGATTGTATAACTTCTAAATGGGGCAGACAGCTTATTTTTCTTTACGACAAATTTAGTCATAATCCCAACTTTTTCCTTGCCTACGATAATTTCAGCCCCCCGATTCAAAGATATTCTTAGACACGTAAAATGTTTCAAAGCGTGACCTCCGGGCGTTTCCAAAGTCGGGATATATGCCCCGATTTTTGCTCTAACTTGGTTTAGGGCCACGAAGGCAACTTTATTTTTGGATATTCCTCCCGTCGCATTTCTTCTCAGAAATTTAGACAACATTCTGGGGATAATCGCCACACTTGCTTTTTCAAATTCTTCTGTTTTTTCAAAAGACGGTGCCAGCGCCCCAATCGAATCTATGATTACTAATGCAAAATCACCTGAGTTAATCCCCATTTCCGCCATACCAAGCGCCTCCTCTGCGGTCTCAGGATTCAGGATTACAAACTGTTTCGGGTCTATATCCTGGCCTATCATGTCACGGATAAGCCCATAATCCAACATATTCTCCGCATCAACGTATAATACCCTATGCCCGGATCCTATGCACTCTTTTGCTATACTCAATGCCAGAGTCGTTTTTCCAGACCCCTCGGGCCCGAATATTTCCGTGATTTTTCCTCTCGGAATTCCCCCAACCCCGATTGACATATCCAATGACAACGATCCTGTTGATATAACATCAACAGATGTGTCACGTGTAATAACGGAATCTTCTCCATATTTATCTATAACCTGTTCCAAAAAATCAGTCATTATCTACCTTTCTATAAATCTGAACCCGACATCATCGAATACAGGTTTATACTTTTGAAGAATTTTCTTGAACCTCCTAATTCCCCCGTCTTGTAGAGCAGATAGCAGATATGTGTCAGTCCCAATACTTTCCCCCCATCCAACATCTCTCATATACCCGCTCACCCTCTTGGCATTAATATTTCTTGCAATCTCCCTAATTCTTTCCTCTTCAATATTGAGAACTGAGCAAGAACCCATGTGCAAGTATTTCCCACCCATTCCCCCGCTTTCCTGTATAATAGCGGCTATGGTTTCTATGGGTACTATCCTATTCCCAAGATAAAATACTCCTGGCCCGCCGTGACAGGCTAGATACAAAAGGTCAAATTTTCCCTCTAGAAATAGGGGAAATAGTTCCTTGAATCCAGACTCTGATAAAAATGTGTAATATGCGTATTTTGAGCCAGTATCCTCGCATATAGCCTCAATAAACGGCTGTACAGACAATCTTGGATAATATTTTTTGTGGTTCCATGGTGATTCTAGAGCAAGAATTTTCATTTACTTGGACCACCTTTTACCAACTTTGAAGTCGGCCTTTGCCGGTATTTCCCCCAAAAAAGGCTGCTCCACCGCACACATTATCTCTGACATAAATTGTTCTGCATCTTTTCCTATAGACTCATCCACCTCCGCCACGATCTCATCGTGTACTTGTAAAATCAATTTAAATTTGCTACCGAATGGGTTTTCCTTGGCAAGTTTTAACATTGCCATCTTTGTTATATCTGCGGCGGTCCCCTGGATCACGTGGTTAAACCCCTCCCTTTTTACTTGACCAAAATATTTGTCGAGTTCCTTTGGGGTAGCAAATACCGGCCTGGAAGGAAAATACCTTTTTCTTCCCAGTGCCGTGATTGAATATCCCAACTCCAATACCCTTTCCTGTACCAATCTTTGAAACCCGGAAAGCTGTGCATATCCTTCATAAAATCTAGCAATGATCTCCCTGGCTTTCTCTTTTGGTATAGAGAGGTTTTTCATCAGCCCATATTCTGTAGTACCATAAATAATGGCGAAATTTAGCGTCTTTCCAGAGTGCCTCTCTGATTGTGTGACATCGCTGAGTTTTTTGTCGAATTGGATGGCGGCGGTAGCAGTGTGCATGTCTGCACCAGATAGATAAGCCTCTATGATCTTTCTATCACCGCTCAAAGAGCCGCACAAACGGAATTCTTGTTGGGAGTAATCCCCGCTGATTAATACCTTACCCTCATCTGCGATAAACGCAGGCCGTCTAGATGCTGGAATATTCTGTAAATTTGGCCCTCTAGATGCCAAACGTCCGGTAGCGGTGCCAATATTTATATAATCTGTATGTATTCTTCCAGTTACAGGATTTATCAGGGATAGAAAGTTTTCTCCATAAGTGGAAGCAAGCTTTTCCATCTCCCGCAGATCTAACAAGGAATCAATAGCGGGATGGGGCGGGAGAAGCCTTAATGTCTTTTCATTGGTATCTTCTGCACGAATCCCGGCCAAGCGCAGCCCGGCTTTTACCTGCTTATGTGAACTGGGGTTGAATGTCCGTAGTGCCCAATCCCGTACTAATGATGGGTCAGTTATACTTTCAAGCGACCTTCTTAATATTTTTGCATTAACCGGAATGGCCAACCGGTCTGCCAACTCGTATGCGCTGTTTATCTGCGGAAATTTTATGTAGGAGAATAGAACCTGCTTGAATTTATCTCTCAAGATTCCCGCAGATTTCTCTGATTTATCCGTTAATTCTCTCCATAAAACCTTGTCCAGCAATGTACCATTCAGTTCCATCCGCCCAATCACTGGAATAAGTCCCATTTCTAATTCGAGAACCTTATCCATCCTTGAATTTGAAATTAATTGCGTCTGTTTTCTGTATATCTCTTCTAGGTAAAGAACATCGAGCGACGCGTACAAAATCTGCTGTTCGCTGAAATCATCCCCAGGTTTCTTGTCAAGGAAGTCGCCCCTTGTATCTTTTTCCAGGTCCACCGAACAATATTTATTAGTAAGTCTAGATAAAGAATATAATACCTCACCCACACCCGAATTTATGAGTGTCTCACAATACATCGTATCGTGTACATTTTCCAGCAATATTCCGGTCTTTTCGAATATGAATTTAATGTCAAATTTGGCGTTATGGAATATAAACTTGGTTGTCTGTGGGTTTAATATCTCGATACAATATCTAAGAAAATCATACCCCAGTTTTCCCACATTGAATACAAAGCAGTCATCACCGAGCTTTACCTGAAAAAGCAGCAAATCATTTACATACGGATCCAGCCCATTAGATTCTATATCACAGGACGCCACAGTAAAAGAGCGATCTGCACATACAGAGACAAATTTCCCGAATTCTTTTGAATTCCTTGAGTTTATGTAGATTACCACTATGGTAATTACTCCATTCTTCTATGTATTATAGAGTGACATCGAGAGGATTTGAACCTCCACGCCTTGCGGCACATGATCCTAAGTCATGCCTGTCTGCCAATTCCAGCACGATGCCAAATGTAC
>DYKD01000020.1:42524-44378 GCA_020722765.1 Brevinema andersonii
CGCGCCACAGCAAGGCTCTAAAATACCGCCTTCAAAACTCTCTCTTTCAAGTAAGGCTTCGGTAACGTACTTTGGCGTTTGTACAAAATCATTTTGTATCATTCTAATCCTGATTCATTATCTTCTCCGAATGGGCCAGCAATTTGTGTTACCCGTTGACCACAGCGAGTACAATAGCTAAACAAAGACCAAAAAATAGCAACCCGCTTATAAAGCCCAAACTAAAGACGTTCAGGTTCGTAGCCCGTTGACCGGCTTTCCAGCCGGCTTCAAATGCAAGAACTATGTGTGCCTTTACAGGCAGTTCGTCTGTTTTATTATATTTTTTATACCATGCCTCAGATTTTTTCCAGAGCTTTTCCATTATAGTCTATCTCCTCTATAAGCCGCCTAACTGGTTGCGCTAGCCACAAGCGGGAGGGATGAGATACTGCTGGGGGACAGGATTCATTTGGGACGCAGATAAAACTTCTAACCGTGCCCAGTACCCACTTGTCGGCTACGCGTTTTGTTAGGCACATTGCACAAGATGTGCTGACCTAACAAAGATGAAACACAATTGCGGAGAACTAGACGCTTATTAGATAACTTGTACTTTGACAGGTCGTATTCAAAATCGCTGATTTTGTTCTTGCTTCGGATGTTTGACGCTTTGCTTTGAAACGGGCCTATCTCGAAGTTTGACCAGGTGTAATGCCTGCCAATTTTTTGAGGCTTAATAAGCGGTTCGTAATAACTGACCACGTTCTTCACTGCGTAGTAACCTTCAAAGTGATACTGCAAGAAAATAATTTCTTCGTACAACTTCATATCAGGGTAAACGCCATTGTAACCTTTCGCCTGTAACTTGCACGTTTGACCAAAGGCGGCGATTGCCACCAATGCCGGCGTATAGATTGAGTATTCTCATGCCTGCGCCTAACGGTTTGCGTTACTGGCGCATGGTGGCTTGACTTGTCCATTTATGCCAGTCGCCCGCCATGCGTCCGGTGTACACGATGTTAGTTTTCAATTTCCGACCTGAAGCCACCATGTCTTGCAATGACTTCATCAACAATAGAAACAGGAACGAAAGAATAAACCGTATAGATTGGATTTTCTTCATGCTCGGCAAACGGCATAAATAATTCTTCGCGCTCGCTGGGATAACCGATTTCTACATAGTCATACTCTGGAGCATCGTTGATGCGTGGAATGCAATAGTGACCTCTTGAAACTTGAACCGACATGTTGAAGCCATCGGCACAAAATACGCGGGGTGTCTGTTCGCGGATTTCATAACCGCCATCCACGTTTATTTGCATGTTTGCTTCGAGATATTGGTTGATATTCATTTTGCGCTCCTTTTTTCCATGCCCTTATATTATCACGTTACTGTAGCGCTGTCAAGATGGAATTTTGCAAGGTATCCACCCAACGGACTTGCGTTACCTGCGCTGGGTTGCGGCGGGTAACTTTTTGGGCTGAGATTCGCCCGACAGCTGAGATAGCGCTGGGGATGGCACAGAATCCCCAGTAGGTTGCGTACACGGCTTGCACGCGCAGTATGGTGACGTGGTTATATCGCCAGGTTGCGGATACCGCCACCAAGCCCAACCAGTTTTGGAGTAGTGACAAAGACCCTTGAAATACCCATTTGCTTTAGTGTGCGTTTTCATAAGAGACTCCTAACGGTTCGCTTTAGTCGCCGCCGCGTTTAACAGATGACTCATTTACCTGAGAACTACCGGGCAGGGGGAATTGCGCCTGTGTACCTATGCCGGTTGGTTGCGGGTGGGTATTAGAAGGCGTAAATAAGTTTTGTTGTAAAGCCGCTGAACTTATACGCTTCTTTGCTATTGCAAAGTATTCGGG
>DYKD01000299.1 GCA_020722765.1 Brevinema andersonii
CTTGCAGGAAGAATAGCTGCTTTTTTTAATCTGTCAGCATGGGAAGAATTGGACGTCTATGAGAAAAGTCAAGACGCCTTTTTGATCTTATCCTCTGGGATTATGATTCCGCGTTTGAATAGGAAACTACGATAGGCGGTCATTTTAGTGTCATGGTTCTTTTGATCCATGAAATAGCAGTACTCGTCCTTCTTCAACATTTGGTAAAGCTGTGTAATAACCCGTCTGCATAGCGCCATCCTGACAAGACCCTTTTTCTTATATTCGATAAGTCGATCGTGCCATTGAACCATGGCAGGATTTGCATCCATACAATGATGGACCGATTGCGAAAGAAATACCAAAGCCATTTTTCGTCCGGCTTTACTGGTTCGCTTTATGACCGTTTTCTCATTAGAACTCTCAACTTTCGGAGTGCTTCGAAGGTATGAAGCGAAATGTTTTGAATTCTGAAACCTATCGACAGATACGATGTCGGAGATAATTGCTGCAGCCGCCACGACTGAAACACCCTTTTGGCTTGTAAGAATATCAATCTCATGGATGAAGGGTGCAGAGGCAATAAGAATCTGGTCATTGAGGCTCGATAGATCAGCTTCAAGGTTTTCCAGGCTATCGAATAGCAGATTTAGCTGAAAGGTGAGAATAACGTCATCTGAAATCTTGCGGATATTAGCTCGCGTCTTCTTGTTGAAAACCATTTCTCTGTTGAGCTGGAACAAGTTCTGTTTTAGTAAAGAATGGATCCTGTTCTTTGTGATTGTGATTTCCTTCGTGAGAAGACGATACGTCGTAAAAAGAGCTCGCAGATCTTGAATAGCCTTTGGTGGTATCGCGACAGAAGATACTTGCTCTTCTCCTGACATCACTTGTGCTTTTATAATCCTAGCCAGCTTTTCTGCATCTATACGGTCAGTTTTTCTATCGGTAAAGCTGATGATCTTGAGCTTGTTTGTATTGGCGATCACTACTCCAGCAACACTATCCTGAAAGAGTTCCACAAAAGCGAACGTGTTGACAGTAGCCTCTACAAGAACATACATAGATTTATCAAGAGTTGCACGAAAGTCTTCTATCCCATCTTTTTCGAGCTTGAACGTAATGATCTTTTTCTTGCTATCATTCTCCAGGTAGCAGCAGGTAAAGCAATTCGTGTGAAGGTCAATTCCTAAAAATCTCATTGCACCTCCTAGTTTCCTTCATACGAAGCCTGATTTACCAAACGTCTATTCGAGGTATGCCACAACTGGGCACCCTCATTAAGTTGATGCGGTTGCAGGCTGCTATTCGCTTACACGGGATCTTTCGTCCCAGTCTAATTTCAGCCACCAACCTCCTTCGATGAAGGATCGATATATTATACCCACAACTACATCGCATTTATCATACCTTCGCTTACAA
>DYKD01000300.1 GCA_020722765.1 Brevinema andersonii
AGATGGAATATCAATGATTTTTTCTTCTATCCCAGGAAAGGCTGGGCAGGCTGGGCATTCTGGGCAAGCTGGGCAAAATCCTTCTTCCGGACAGGTCAGTTCTGGACAGGCTGGACAAGAAGGACAAGGAGGATAGACCTCTTGTTCAGCGCAGGGAGGACAAGAAGGACAGGAAGGACAGATTCCTTGTTCGGCGCAGGAAGGACAGGAAGGGCAGGAACCACAGGAACAAGGAGAACAGGAACAAGGCGGGCATTCAGGACATTTTAGATCTAAAAAGAAAATAGCATATATTTCTTCAGCCGTATTAGCTGGACTGGTGTGAAGGTCAGAGGCTTGAAGCTTTATAGGCACTGCCTTATTAGCAGTAAAATCTCCTGGTTCAATTTCAATAAAATAATCAGAGGAATCGCCAGAATAAGAAAATCCCGGACTAGTTTTAGTATAAGTAGTAGTGCCTATCTGAACTGAAACAGTATCAATATCTACTCCCTGACCATTATCTTTGACATGGAACTTAACATTTTTTGAGCCAGGAGCAAAATAAGAACCTTTGGCAGGATCATGGTCAGTAAAATAAGGAGCTTGAGTATCAGTGGTGGTAAAAATATAACTATCGGGGACCATTAGGTTGGGAGTAGGAGGAGGCGGAGCAGTGTCCTGGTCTTTAGCATCATAGATAGAAACATTGACCACTTCGTTCTCTTCAAAATTGCCAGCTGGGTCAACCGTAATTCTATAGCCATAAGTAAAACCATCTAAAATTAAAGGGTCGGCGCTTAAAAAAGTGCTAGCGCAGCCAGATTGACAAAATTCTTCAGTTTTTACCCTGACTTTTAGAGTTGATAAATTCACGCCCGTTCCAGTAATTCCGCTTTCAATATCAACAATGTCAAAACTGACATTAGTACTGGTTGAGACACCTGTTGCATTTTTTGCTGGTGAATAGTTTTGAGCATAAGGAGCCCAAGTATCAGGTTGGGTGGTAAATTCATATTCAACATCATCCATTTCATTAGGCCCGCTCGGACTCTGGGAAGAAGAAGCTTTATCTTTGCCATCTTCTAACTTAACTTTATAAGTAGTGTAATAATTCCAATTTCTGGCTCCTGGCGGATTAACTGTTACTGTGCAATCATTAGTTCCCCAAAGACCAGAACAGGAAAAGCTGGCATAAGAGGTATAGTCATTGCCATTTACTTTAACTTTTAAGGTGCTAGTGTCTACTCCAGTTTCATTGTCTTTGAAATGGAAAATTAGATTTTTTGTTACTGAAACATTAGTTTCTCCATCAGCTGGGTCATAGCCATCAGTATAAGGTTTAGTTGTATCTGGCCATAAATGCCAATTAGAGTCTTCAACA
>DYKD01000301.1 GCA_020722765.1 Brevinema andersonii
AAGATCCCATGATTTCATGCCGGTTACAAGCATACCATTGGCAAACTTGGGTTATGCAGCTTTTCTTCTATGTCAGAGCTTAATCGTAGAGTTAACATTTTCACAAACCCGTATTACATACGGTAATGCAAATAATTTATATTTGCAAGTTACTCTTTGGAAGCCCATATTGTAGTTTGAGAACAGTTTGCCCCTGAAAATGTCATAGTTCGGCTGCTTTACAATGATACTTGTTTGCAGTATCATAAGATTATGAACAGCAAACATGCAAAGACCCTGAAGTTTATCTTTGAAACTCCAGTTAGAGTCAATATTCCATGGAAAGATATCGAGGCTTTGCTGGTAGCGCTTGGTGCCAACAGCGAAGAAGGCAATGGATCACGGGTCAGATTTATTCTGAACGGGGTTTTTGCGACATTTCATCGGCCGCACCCCCAGAAAGAAACAGATCGGAGAGCTGTCACATCGGTAAAGCGGTTTTTAATGAATGCGGGGGTAAAGTCATGCTGAAATACAAAGGCTATATCGGACAGGTAGAATTTGATGATGAGGCGAGCATTTTCCATGGAGAAATCATTGGGATTCGCGATGTAATCACATTTCAGGGAGAATCGGTTTCTGAGCTCCGCCAGGCAATGGAAGATTCGGTAGATGATTACCTGGAAATGTGCAAGAAACACAAAAGAGCGCCTGAAAAGCCATTTTCTGGAAAACTGATATTGCGCCTGAATACGGAATTGCATCGGAAAATAGCCTGCGCAGCTCTTCAGGCCGGAAAAAGCATCAACAAATGGATTGCAGAAGTGCTGGATGAGAAGGCGGCATAAGCATCAAAACCAGAGGAGCTAAAACGAGTTGATTTATAAAAGCAATAATCTGATAGCCGGTATCAAAAAAGCCAGAAATGAAAAGGAATTGCTTACTCACGAAGAAGTGTTTGGTGAAAGGAACAACATGGAAAAGCGCTTTTCCCCGTTGCTGGAACGGGCTATAAATCAATTGATTCCGGGGTATTTTTCCTGGGATGAACAGGCTCAGGACAAGTGCCGCCTGTTCATGTCTGCTGATCTGAAATTCAAATTTCACCAGTTCATTCTGAAAGAAGCTTTCGGGGTTGAAGTCGCTGATGATGACGCATTTGACGATGCGTGGTATGACCTGTCTGCTCAGGACACTACAAAGTTTAACGCTATTCTATTGCCACTATATGGAATTGGTGAAGATCTGTTTTTCCTCAACGAACATTTTGCTGACAGGGAAAGCATATTAGACTTTGAAACATTGTATCATTATGATTTTGCAGACTATAATGCCCCCCGCGGTCAAGACATTTTTTTGAAAAATTTAAGGTGTGTCAC
>DYKD01000088.1 GCA_020722765.1 Brevinema andersonii
CAGTATTGAACACTGGAGCGAACGCTGTCAACCAGGGATTCAAGGTGAACGCCAAAGGCGGCATTGACTGGAGGTACGAGAGCAATGAGGATGTCTGGGGCAACGTGCAGCAAGGCTTCTACTCTGGGCTGGCGAGCGGGGTGGTGAGTGCGGGCTTTAACAGTTGCTTTTCAAGACTTGCTCCTGCTTGTGGATAATTTTCAGTTTCAGACTACGCTTTCAATTCTCGTGTTACTCAGTTTGGATCTTTGTCAGGTGGGTTTGCAAGTGAGTATGTTGATTGTAAACTCACAGGAAAGTTTGATATGAACGTTATGAGGTAAACAAGTAAAAGTTGAAGGAGTTTTGACAGGCCAAGCAACAGATTGTCATCGTAAAAAAAGTGCTGATGGATAATACACCCTTAGTAGCGGAATAAACATCGTTTTTTTCATTAGAAATTTAGTCTTCCTGATTCGGGGAACATTTGATATCCTTTCTCCTCAGTATGACTGGTTTATTGAAGAGCAAACAAAAAATTTATAGGAGGTTTTATGTCTTGTTTTCAACGTCTATCAATCATTCTTGCTTTGGGATTTTTGGTTCTGACTGGGTGTGCGTCCAGAAACATCGTTCTCGATTCATCCTACGTGCCAGGAGAGAAAAGTTGCCAGGTCGTCTCCAAGAAGGCCGTGGGTCCTTTCATCATCAATCAAGGTGGAGGTCTCCTGGGAGATCTCTACAGCGCAAAAAAGCGCAATGCCGGACTTAAATCAGTTTTGGAGAACATGAGTGTGGAACAGAAATCTGAAAAAGTCTTTCTCTCCAAACTTGTGCCGTCCAATCTTTCTTTCAGGTTGGCTGAGCTCCCTGTCGGTATGGATCAGTTCAGAACTGTGACCAACTATCAACCCCTTTTCACAGAACAGGGAGTGCCCTACCTATTTGTTGTCCAAGTGCTGGATTACGGTGTGGTCATCACGACAGGAGCTATGGGGCTGGTGGCTACGTATGATGCGAACATGAAACTGGAAGGCAGCCTGTATGATCTGAAGGAGAACAGGATCATTTGGCGCGCCAGTGCAGGGAGCAAAAGGAAAGTGCAAGGGAATTACGAGCAGATCATGGAAGAGAACGGTAAGATTTTGATAGATGCGATGGAGGAGATATTGGAAGAGACATCTGAGCAATTGGTCAGGAAGATGTCCAAGACTGCCAAGAACTGATTTTTCCAGTCTTTTTAGCAACTCTGGGATTTTACAAATCAGATATTGTTTTTATTCAATAGATTGCATGTTGTAATGAATGCGAGTGACAGTATCAAATAATTTTAGGTGTGTGTAGTATAGTTGATGTAGGGCAAGAAATTGCCCTACATCAATTCTTTGTAGGTTGATATTTGTCTATAAGTTTGTCTGATCTAAACCTTCACCTTAATGAGTTTTAAATGCTTCTCTTTAAGATTTTAGAAATCTCTTTAAAACGGATTGCCTAAACTACAATTTCTTCTGATATTCCATCCTTTTTTCGGGAAGAAAACCATGACAAATCAGTATATTGCATAGCTCCAAAAGTGAGTTAGAGGTCTCTTGTGAATTGTATTGAAAGCAGTCTAAGTTGAAAAGGCGTCTTAAAACCCTTATCTTTATTCCACTTTAGTAGGAAAGAGGTTTCAATGACGGAGAAGCACGCCCTCTCTGAAAGGGATATCATTAGTCAATATATTATCCCAAACTTGCAAAAAGCGGGTTGGTCTTTGGAGAAGCAGATTCGTGAAGAGGTCTGTTTTACTGACGGAAGGATTTTTGTAAAAGGAGAAAAGACTGTCCGTGGTGAACGGAAGCGCGCTGATATCATCCTCTATTATAAAGCTAATATCCCTATTGCATAATCGAAGCGAAGGACAATTCTCATCCTGTAGGCGCAGGTATGCAACAAGCTCTTCAGTATGCAAAAATCCTCGATATTCCTGTTGTCTATAGTTCTAATGGTGATGGTTTTGTGGAGCACGATAGGTCCGGTTTGACATCCAAAGTGGAGAGGAATCTTTCCCTTGATGCTTTCCCGCATCCTGATGAACTTTGGCAGAAATATAAGAAGTATAAGGGAATAGAGACAGAGAAACAGGAATCCATATCATCTTTTGAATATTTTCTAGATGGTTCCGGACGTAAACCCCGTTACTATCAGCAGATTGCCATTAACAGGTCTGTCGAGGCTATTGCAAAAGGACAGAACAGGGTTCTGCTTGTCATGGCTACGGGAACAGGAAAAACATATACCGCTTTCCAGATCATATATAGGTTGTGGAAAAGTGGAACCAAGAAAAGGATTCTCTTCCTTGCTGATCGGAATAATCTTTTGTATCAGACAAAGAGGGGCGATTTCAAGCATTTCAAAGACAAGATGACAGTCATCAAACATCGTGTTGTTGATAAGGCTTTCGAAATCTATCTGGCGCTTTATCAAGGTTTGACAGGAACAGAAGAATCTTTAAATGCCTATAAGGAGTTCAGTAAGGATTTTTTCGATCTTGTTGTCATTGACGAATGTCACAGGGGAAGTGCAGCTGAAGATAGTGCTTGGAGGAGTATTCTTGATTACTTCTCATCCGTTACGCACATTGGTCTTACTGCCACTCCTAAAGAGACGAATGAGATTTCAAATATGGAATATTTTGGACAACCAGTCTATACTTATACGCTTAAACAAGGAATTGAAGATGGCTTTCTTGCTCCTTACAAAGTGATGCGAGTGGGAATGAATATAGATCTTGAAGGTTGGAGACCAGAAGCCAGGGAAACGGACCAAGACGGAAATCCGGTTGAAGATCGAATCTATAATACCAAGGACTTTGATAGAAACCTTGTCATTGATGAACGAACTAAACTTGTTGCTAAAAGAATTACCGAATATCTCAAGCAGACATCACCATTCAACAAGACAATTGTTTTCTGTGTGGATGTGGAACATGCGGAACGGATGCGTCAGGCATTAGCTAACGAGAATCCTGAACAAGTCCGAAAGTCCCATAAATATGTGATGCGTATCACAGGTGATGATGATGAGGGAAAGCGTGAGCTCGATAATTTCATCAATCCTGAAGAGCCTTACCCCGTTATTGCCACGACATCAAAATTGATGAATACAGGTGTTGATGCTCAGACATGCAAACTGATAGTGTTGGATTCCAATATCGGATCTGTAACAGAGTTCAAGCAGATCATTGGTCGTGGCACTCGTATCAATGAAGAATTTGGGAAGACTTTCTTTACAATCATGGATTTCAGGAATGTGACAGATCTCTTTGCGCGACCTGAATTTGATGGAGATCCTGTAATGATCAGGCAAGTGGATGGAGAAAAGGAACTTTCAGCTTCTGACATTTATCCTGAAGAGATGGAGGCCGTGATTGATCCTGAGACAGGTCGAGAAATCGATTTTAAAGAACCTGAAGATGTGGATGAACCCCTCACAAGAATCATTCCTGCGGGTGAAATCGAAGATGGCCCTAAAGAGAAGATTTACATTGCTGGTGTGGATGTCTCTATTCTCCATGAACGGATCCAGCATCTCGATTCAAATGGAAAATTGATCACTGAAAGCTTGAAAGATTATACTAAAAAGGGTTTGTTGCAGGAATATAGGAGTCTGGAAGATTTTTTGACAAAATGGAATCTGGCGGAAAAGAAAGAGCAGATTGTCCGAGAGATGGAAGCGCATGGCATCATGATTGAAAACCTGAAGGAAGAGGTGAAGAAAGACCTCGATATATTTGATTTGATCTGCCATATTGCTTGGGATAAACCGGCTTTGACAAGACGAGAACGTGCGGAACTTGTGAAGAAGAGGAACTATTTCACAAAATATGGGGAACAGGCTCGAAGTATCATCAATGCCCTTCTGGATAAATATGCAGATGAAGGTATAGAGAATATTGAAGATCTTTCCATCCTCAGATTGGATCCATTCAAGCAATTGGGAACACCTTTACAGATTCTGGATATCTTCGGTGGACGGGATCAGTATCTTGGAATAGTGAAAGAGTTGGAAACGCAAATCTACAGTATGGCGGTATAAATGAACAACATCGGCAATAAGATCAAATCATTACAGAACATCATGTGGAAAGACCAAGGTGTTCCCGGAGATGCACAGCGTATTGAACAACTCGGTTGGATGCTCTTCCTTAAGATCATGGATGATAAGGACGCTGAGCTGGAAGCGATAAAATCGAACTATAAATCTTCGGTTCCCAAGAAATTGCAGTGGAGAAACTGGGCTGCTGATTCTGAAGGTATGACAGGGGATGAGTTAAAGGAGTTTGTGGACCAGAAACTTTTGCCAGGGCTCAAGAATTTGGATCTCTCTGATGGCAACAAACGGACTCTTATCATTCGGGAAATTTTTGAAGGTACGAATAACTATATGAAGAATGGCACCATCATCAGACAGGTGCTTAATGTCTTGAATCAGATTGATTTCAACGTGTCTGAAGATAGGCATCTCTTTGGTGATATCTATGAGACAATACTACGGGATCTTCAAAGTGCAGGAAATTATGGTGAGTTCTATACGCCACGTGCCGTAACGGAAATCATGATAGAGATCATTAATCCGCGTATAGGCGAGACGGTTCTGGATCCTGCTTGTGGAACTGGTGGATTCCTAACAAGTGCCATTGAAAATATCCGGAAACAGGATGTGAAGGGAATTAAAGAGTTGAAATTGCTGGAGAAGACAATTCACGGGATGGAATTCAAACCTCTCCCTTTTATGCTCTGTGTCACGAATATGATACTGCATGATATAGAAATTCCCAATATCGATTATGGGGATAGTCTTAACAGGGAATACACAAGTATTAGTGCTAAAGAGAAAGTGGATGTGATTCTTGCAAACCCACCTTTTGGTGCTTCTGTAGCAGATGGAGTTCAGACAAACTATCCACTCAATTTTAGGACAACAGAAAGTGCTGATTTATTCCTCCTTCTGATGATCCGCTATCTCAAAGAGGGCGGACGTGCTGCCATTGTTTTGCCTGATGGTTCCTTGACAGGAGATGGAGTGAAACAGCGTATACGTCAGAATTTTTTGGAAAATTGTAATGTTCATACGATTGTTCGGCTTCCTAATTCGGTATTCCAGCCCTACGCGAGTGTTGCTACTAATCTTCTCTTTTTTACGAGGGGAGAACCCACCAAAGAGATTTGGTACTGGGAACACAAATTGCCTGAAGGTGCAAAAGCTTATTCGAAAACAAAAACTATACAGAAATCCGAATTTGAAGGGCTGAAAAAATGGTGGAACAAGCGCAAAGCTGGAGACCAGGCTTGGAAAGTTTCAATCAATGATATTGTGAAAAATGGATATAGTCTCGATATCAAGAATCCTCATGTTCCTGAAGAGGAGCACACTTATTCGAGCAAGGAACTGATAGGCATGTTGCATAGTTCCATCAAGAAGAGTGACGAACTTTTGTCTAAGCTGAAAAAGGAATTGGAATAGGTATTAATGAATGACTGAAAGTAAACGCATAGAATATAAACGAGAACTGAATGAGGATTTGGATCTAGAAAAGGAAGTGATAGCTTTCCTCAATTATCATGAGGGTGGCTTGATTTATATTGGTATTGACAAACAGGGAAAGCTGTTTGGAGTGGATGATGTTGATGGAGACATGCTCAAGATCAAGGATAGGATAAAGAATAATATTTCCCCTTCAGCTATGGGGCTTTTTGATGTTGTCAGTGAAATAAGAGAGAAGAAAAATGTCATCAAGATTATTGTAGCAGGTGGCAATGAAAAACCTTACTTCAAGAAAAAGTTTGGTATGACTGAGAAGGGTTGTTACGTCAGGATTGGGTCAGCTTCAGAACCTATGTCTCAAACCATGAATGAGCGACTCTTTTCCACCCGCACAAGGAATTCTATCGGAAAAATACGGTCACACAGACAAGACCTCTCTTTTGAGCAGTTGCGTATCTATTATGAAGAGAAAAAGAAAACGCTCAACAATCAGTTTAGGCAGAATCTTGAACTTCTCACAGAAGAGGGCTTGCTTAATTACGCAGCTTATCTGATGGCTGATGAGAACGGTACTTCCATAAAAGTGGCCAAATATAGTGGGACTACTCGGGTTGATCTCATTGAGAACGAGGAGTATGGGTACTGCTCTCTTATCAAGTCTACAAAAAGTGTGCTTGCTAAAATGGAATTGGAGAATAGGACAGCAACAACAATTACATCAGCTGAGCGGATAGAACGGAAACTTTGGAATCAGACAGCCTTACGCGAAGCAGTTGTCAATGCGATTGTGCATAATGATTATACCAGGGAAGTGCCACCTAAGTTTGAGATTTTTTCAGATCGGATAGAGATAACCTCAGCAGGTGCCTTGCCGGATGGGTTGAGCCAGATTGAGTTTTTTGAAGGGATAACGATTCCGAGAAACAAGGAACTGATGCGTATATTCAAAGATTTGGAGTTGGTGGAGCAGTTGGGTTCGGGTGTCCCTAGGATTTTGGAGCATTACGGGAAGGAATGTTTTCACTTTTTTGAGAATTTTACAAGGATGGTTTTCCCAACTACCGCGCAAGCTACCCCGCAAGCTACCCCTCAAGCTACCGAGCAAGCTACCGAGCAAGCTACCATGCAAGCTATGATCTTAGAGTATTGTAAGATAGCTAGGACTAGGGAAGAAATACAAGAATATGTAGGATTAAAACATAGGGAGCATTTTCGGTCTACTATACTGAATCCTCTCATAGAATCCGGCCAGTTGGCACTTACAATACCAGATAAGCCCAACAGTCCAAACCAGAAGTATGTGACAGTGAAGGGGAGAGTGAATGGCTGATTGGAAAAAAGTTGAAATTGGAAGTTTTCTAAAAGAAAGAGAAGGTCGGTATAAGCCAAGCGACAAAGCCCTTTCGAAATTACAGAGATTGAACAAGATTGATTTTTCAGGAGAGATACACCTTTCATCAAAGCCAACGAATACGGACATGATCATAGTCCAACCAGGGGATTTGGTCATTTCTGGAATCAATGTTGCTAAGGGAGCACTAGCTATTTGGGAGGGAGACCAACCGATAACAGCAACTATCCATTACTCATCTTATACCTTTGATAAGAAACTAATTGATATTGATTTTCTAAAGAGATTTCTGAAAAGTCCGATTTTCTTGCAAGCTTTGAAAGACCAAGTAAAAGGAGGCATTAAGACCGAAATAAAGGCCAAACATTTGCTTCCACTAAAAATATTACTACCGGATATAAATGAGCAGAAAAAATCAATGATCATTTTAAAACTTTTGAAAATGAGATTATGGAACTTGATCAAGAGTTATCAAATCAAGAGGAGTATATTCAGAATCTCCGCCAAGCGATATTGCAGGAGGCTATAGAAGGGAAGTTGACAGCAGAATGGCGGGC
This sequence comes from Brevinema andersonii, assembly GCA_020722765.1. Taxonomy (GTDB): domain Bacteria; phylum Spirochaetota; class DYKD01; order DYKD01; family DYKD01; genus DYKD01. The sequence continues at coordinate 7,417 of DYKD01000088.1, forward strand.
TTCGACAATGCTCAGCCTTCGCCAGTCAGGCAAGAAAATTAAAGGTGATCCAGATTATGATGCAGAAGCGTTATTGCAAAAGATCAAAGCTGAGAAACAGAGGATGATTGCAGAAGGGAAACTCCGAAAAGAGAAACCCTTATCACCAATCAAAGCGGAAGAGATTCCGTTTAAATTGCCAGAGGGTTGGGTTTGGTGCAGGTTGGGGGAAGTGATAAAATATTCTCCAAAAAACGGATATTCACCTAAGGAAGTTAATTATCCTACCAAAACTAAAAGTCTTAAATTAGGTGCTACGACTAGTGGCTTTTTTGATTCTTCAAAATATAAATATATCGATGAAGAAATACCCGAAAATTCCACTTTTTGGCTTAAACCCGACGATATTTTGATTCAACGAAGCAATTCAATTGATTATGTTGGTGTATCTGCTATTTATAATGGTAATCCCAATGAATATATCTATCCGGATTTAATGATGAAAATTGAAATTTTGAGTCCAATCAGCATTAAGTTCACTCATTGTGTTTTATCATCACCTTTTATTAGGCAATATTTCAGAAGAAATGCAAAAGGAGCCCAACAAAGCATGCCAAAAATTAATCAGGGAGTTGTAGCCAATACTATGTTTCCATTAGCTTCCATAATTGAGCAAAAATCTATAATTGAAAAGTTTAACAAATCAGATGCTATAATCGATGAGATTAAAGCACAATATGAAAATAGAAAAGTTCATATTGAACAATTAATGCAATCTGTTTTGCGGGAAGCATTTGAGGGGAAGTGAGGAGAGAATGGAAGAGAAGAAATCGCCAAACATCACCTATCTAATTGGCGCTGGAGCCAGTTATCAAGCATTGCCAATTGTTGATGAAATTCCTGCGGCTTTACGGACCATTTGCCAAGATGCTCTTAATGCTTTATCTTCAAACGGTACACAAGCACTGTCTAGCCAATTTTCAGGACATTCAGAATTGGAAAATGAGTTTGTCAAACTTGCAGAAGAATGCGAAGGACAAGCAAGTATTGATACTCTAGCTAAAAAGTATAAGCTTCAGGGAGATTCGGTCAATTATTTCAGGGTTAAAAAGCTGCTGGCATTCTATTTGATTCTTGCACAGATGGTTAACAAAAGTTTCAATAAAAGAGCGCTTAGTCGTCTAGATAAGCGGTATGATCTCTTTTTTGCGAGTCTGTTTCCAAACAATCCAGATATAGATTTTGCCACCAGAAACTGTAAAATTAAATTGATTTCTTGGAACTATGATTCACAGTTTGAAGCTTCATATTTAGGGTTTATGCAAGGTGTTTCAAGTAAAAAGTCTATGGAAGTTATAAATGCACTCAATGTTTCACCAAGGATTAATGATAATAACCTGCCAGAGAAAAATTCAGTCGAAGACTTTTCTATTATAAAATTGAATGGTTCAGCTGAAATCTTTTCGACAAAACACCCTA
>DYKD01000021.1 GCA_020722765.1 Brevinema andersonii
ATATATTTAGTTCATCGGAACGTAAGTCCTGGAAACATGCTTTTTGTTCTGAATCCATCACATGGATTGAAGGATTATTCAAGAAAAAATACTGGATTTTTGGAAGTAACTTTTCCATGTATAAAGGAAATTTTTATCAGCTGAATGGTTATGATGAAAGCATCATAGGTCGTGGGTTGGAAGATGTGAATCTGTCAAGTAGGGCTGTTTTAAAGGGATTCAAGATAAGGACAGTGACTCGCGCAGCTGTCCAATATCATCAGTTTCATTCATCAGCCCCTGTGCCTCATGATGAAAAGAAGACGAGGCTTTTCACTCACCCGAAGGATTTTTGGGCTGTGAAGGGGATACGTAAAGGTCCTCAGTAGTCGCTTCTGGCGGTGCTGATCCTGATGGGTCGAACCTCATTGTTTCATAGCCTTCAAGAATTTCTCCTAATGCACTACTTGAATGGTTGATTTCCTTCTCTGTAACGTTGATTATATTCAGGCATTCTTTACGTATTTCTGATTCTTTCATATTGTTCTGTGTCAATATCGCTTCGGATTCCATCCCGTTATTCCTGATTTCGTCAAGTTTTCCATTGACCAGATAGAGTTCCTGGATTTTCTTATGGACTTCATCATAAAGTTTTCCTGAAATGCCGATTTTTTCATTGATTTCCATGATGATATTCCGGTTTCCCTTATGAATTTCTATAAACTGTCCTATGGTTTCTTTGGAAAGATCTGCGAGTTTTCTGATTTCATTCGATATAGGTGTAAAACCAGCGCCTTTTTCCCCGAGTTTTGCAGCTTCAAGACTGATGTTTACGGCAAGCATGCCCGTCTTGTTTTCAAGCTCTAAAAGTTGTAGAAGAATGTTCTCTTGATTCTTTTCATTTGTCGTAAGCGAATTTATCCTGTTGAACTGCTTTTTTATGTCCTCGAGATAGGTTGACTCCTTCTTCTGGATGGAATCAATAGTCTCTTGGATCCTTTCTATATAAAAACGGACATTTTCAAGTTCTTGGCTGTATGCAAGTATTTTTCTGATGCTTTCTTTACCCGTCTCCAGTGCCTTGTTTTCGGATATTTTTAGGTCTTTGAAATATGTGATGATTTTACCGTTGATTTCCAGGATGTTGCGTATAGCCCAAGCTGATTCGTTTGCATAATTCCTATAATCTGACGCCAGGGTGTTGAACGATTTCAGTATGTTCCGGACATGGATGTCATCCACTTGGCTGTAATCCGGCATATTAGTATAGTTGCTATCTACCATTTTTTTAAGAAGTTCTGAGGCTTTTTGAAGGGGGGAGATGGAGTTTTTCAAGACTCTTATTCCGAATACAAAAGCAAGAAGAAATAGGAGTCCTATGAAAATATAAATTCCATTCTTGAAATTCATCAGGAATCCCATCAGAGAGGCCGTTTTTTTTGTATAATCATCTATGAATCGTTGTTCTAGTTGGTTTAACACGCGATTGAATGTTTCAGCATGCCTGTTCGCTTCTGCCAAAGCCTGGACTGTATATGATTTGATATCCACCAGTTCATCGTATGTTAGGGACTGTCCACGACGTGCCCATTGGGTTTTCAGCATCCTGTTCACTTGTTCGCTGAACATCGCCTGGTTATAGGAGAGGGAATTCAGGTCAGATTTGTCATTTTTGTCCTTAATCAGTTCCTTCAGTCGGTTGAAAGAGGTTTGGAGGTTTTTTTCAGCTTCATCATAGATTTGAGAGGCAATTTGAGGATTTTCACTTAACCCATGAGTAATGGCATTATGCTCATTTGCGAAATCAATACGCGTGTTTTTCAATATGCTTAGAATCTGTTGTTTATCGTTCAGTTCCACTAATATGGAATTGTTTATGTTTTTCATGGCAAGATAGGTGAATCCTGCGCATAGCACGAAGAGGATTGCCAGGATCACTGAATATGTTGAGAATGAATTGCGTGCTGACGGGACGATTTTTCTTTTCATCAAAAGCCTTCCTTTGGATGGTTAGTATAATGTATCGTATCTTAAATGGTTTTCCTTAATACTTTTGTAAAATGGGTTTGTACTCTTTTGACAATGGAAGTTTAATGGATTATATTGTGAACCTGATTGAGGTAAGATAGAGTATGAGCGGGCGACGGGATTCGAACCCGCGACAACCAGCTTGGGAAGCTGGTGTTCTACCAACTGAACTACACCCGCACGGTGTTATATAATCTATCTAGCTTTTTTCAGAAAGTCAAATCACAGGAAAAATGATGTTCTTTAAACGGATAATTTTTCTGGTTCTTATCGCGTTCGTACCTGTTTCTGCACAAAACCGTACTTTTCATATTCCTAAACCTGTCATAGTGGTAAAGAAAACAGTAAACGATCAGATCCTTCCAGAAAGCCGGGGAGTCCTGAAAAAGAATATTTCTTATGGCAGGATGTTTCTTGAATTTGAAAAGAGCCCAGACCTGGGACAACTTGAAACATTAGGTTTGACTGGTTTTATTGGTGAATCCAACCGTTTTTCAGCTTATATACCGCTTGACCTTATTTCTACTCTTAACAAGGTTATTCCAGATCTTAAAAATATTGATGTTGAGATCCCTCCGCACCCCCTTTCCTTCCCCAAGGGGGAAGAAGTATCCCTTTATCATACACAACTATATACATCTTTGGGATATGATGGTAAGAACGTCAAGGTGGCGGTTATCGATGGGGGATTTTATGGATATCAGGATGCTGTTTCTGTTGGTCGTCTTCCATCTAATGTGCAGACAATCAATTTTTCCACTTCTCCATTTGATGCTAATGAGGATTCAGGAAGCATTCATGGGACTGCTGTTGCTGAAATCATTTATGAGATCGCTCCAAATGTGGAATTATATCTTATTAAGATTTCTGATTCTGGTGGAATGATCAAGGCTAAAAATTTCTGCATCAGCCAGAAAATTGATATTGTCAACCACTCAATGGGTTGGTTTGTGAATGGTTGGGGCAGGGGCGATGGTTACATGTATAAGGAAATCGTCTACCCGTTGTTTAAGGAAGGAGTGCTCTGGGTCAATTCAGCAGGGAATGAAGCCCAACATACGTATTATTCCGATTATGTTGATAATGCGGGTTATCATGACTTTTCAGGTAATAGTTTTGGTGTGATTTCAAATGTAAATCCTGGAGAGACTATAGCATTATATATGAATTGGGATGCTTACGATGCTTTTGATTCAGGTTTGTCTTTTACAGATTATGACCTGGAATTATATGACTCGACGGGTACGCTCATTACTGTATCAAGCAACAGGCAACCTGGTTACAGACCTGTAGAGATCATTTATACGAATGGATATTCAGGTGATCTAAAATATAAGATTAAAAAACGTTCTGGTTCTGGTATTGAAAAAATAAGGGTTGTTAGTTTTCATAATTTGGGACCACGAACTTCTCATCATAGTATCATGTCTCCCGCTGATGGTGAATGGGCTCTCTGCGTTGGTGCTGTGGCTTATTCTGATTGGACCACAAATACTGTCCCTCGGAGTTATTCTTCCCGTGGACCTGCCATGGATGATCGAATAAAACCTGATGTTGTGGGTATTGATGGGATGACAAATTATATTTATAAACGTTTTACGGGAACGTCTGCTTCAGCTCCCTCAGTAGCAGGGTTGGCAGCTCTTATCCTTTCCAAAGAGCCTTACCTTACACCTGACCAAATCATCAACAGATTCAGGGATAATGCAATAGATGTCGGTGTTGTTGGGCCTGATAATGATTTGGGTTATGGCAAGGTTGGTTTACAGCTTTTCCCTCTGCGCAGGAATCCGATTGCGAGCAGTTCGATTATTGTTACCTCGCTTGTCAAATCAGACCGTAAGGTTTATTACTATGGCGCAAAAGAAGGCTCTCAAATTATCCTTCGTTCATTGTCTGGGGAAGCCTTGGCTAAGTATGAAGTCCGTTCAGGTGTTTTTCCGACAGGGATGAATCATATAACACTTGACAATCCCAGCCTTGTCAAAGGAATGTATATTTTGGAATTTGAAGGAACAGATAATGCCCCTGATTTTAAGAAGATTTTCATTACTGATTAGCATTTTTTCCGGTTTTTCTTTTGCTTTTGCATCGTCCTATTACATGCCTTATCTAAGCATGCAGCAGAATCCACTCAACCCGGGATATGCAATCCATTCTTCTGCTTTGTCTGGATTTGTTTATAATCCAGCTCTTCATATAAACGAAAAATATGGAGTGATGGCGTCTTATATGGCCTATTATGCTGATTTGCATGGTATTTCTTTAAATGGACAGTTTGTAAATTCTGCAAAAGGTGTTTTTGGGTTCTCTTTGTCCGTTCTTTTTTCTGAAGCTGTTCCTATTTATGAGGTTGACAATTATTTTGATCCTATATTTAAATATGATGAAAAACCTTTCTCTGGATTTTTATTAGGGCAGTTTTCTCCTCCGATCACTTTGCTTGGATGTGATTTCGGCGCTTCTGGAAAGCTGGTTTTTGAGTATTTTGCAAAACAATATCAGATAGGGACTCTTGCTTCTATCGGCCTTGTTAAAAAGACAAGGTTAGGTCTTGATATAGGACTTGCCTTGAGCGATTTTGGTCTCCCGTTTTTTCCCCCGAAAAATGGATATTTTCCTGTCTCTTTGAACGCCTCACTCCGTCAGAACTTGGCATTCACGCAAAAAAACAGAATGGACATTTATCTTGGAACAAAGTATATTGTTCCTGGTATTATCCGGGTTTTAGCAGGTGCTGAATTCAGTAGGACTTTTTCATTTTTAGGTTTTTCCTGTAAGGCGGATTTTCAAAAATCCCTTATAGTCACTGATTCCCTTTATGATGGGTTTACTGTTGGGGGAGCGCTCTTTTCCCCAAAGATAGGAGATGTGGAAGTCAATTACCTGTTGCGGCTTTCTGCTTCTGGATTTACCCATAGTTTTGGGCTGGTTTATGGCCACGTAGGCAGACCTTGATAGCTAAGGAGTCTTCAATATGATCAGACGATACTTCCTTCAAGACAACAAGATTCTTCAGTCTGATGACACTACTAGTCCAATAATCATGGTCATTGCGCCTGATGAAAATGAGAAGAAATATCTCATGTCAGAGTGGAATCTTGATGAACATACGTTAAATTCAACACTGGATCCTGATGAACTTTCCAGAGTGGAATTTGAACCCGACCATGTTGCTATCATTGCCAAAAGGCCTAAGAATTATTCATCTGAAGATAATTTCCTTTTTCGTGTTTCATCGCTTGGTTTTTTCCTTTTTAATGACAGGCTTATTCTGGTTGTTTCTGATGATTGCATCCTTTTTGAGGGGAAAATATTCAGCAAAATTGTCTCTATTCAGGATCTCCTTCTAAAAATCATTTATAGGTCTATTTTCCATTTCCTTGAACATTTGAAAGTCATTAACATGATTTCTGATTCTATTGAACAGAAAATCAACACATCAATGGAAAACAAATACCTCTTGAACCTTTTTACTTTGGAAAAAAGCCTGGTCTATTATATGAATGCGATCCATTCGAATCAGGTCCTCATTGAAAAGATGAAACATGCTGTCAATAAGCTTGGTCTTGGATCTGAGGATATTGAGTTTCTTGACGATATGCTCATTGAGAATAACCAGTGTTATAGGCTGTCTGAAATCTATTCCAACATCTTGGCAAGTCTGATGGACGCGCGTGCTTCCCTGATAAGCAATAACCTTAATGTATCAATGAAATTCTTAAATGCTCTGGTTATCTCGATTGCGATACCGACTTTTATTACGGGTATGGGCGGTATGTCAGAATTTTCACAGATGATAGGGGGGATCCATAACTGGAAAATCGGATATGCAATTTTTTTGGGGGGGATGGTTTGTCTCGGTGTTGCTATCTTTTTCGTTATAAAAGCTTTGGAAAAAGTTTGGAACAAGAAGAGCTGATTATCTTTTTTTTCTTAGCATCATGAAAGTGCCAATCCTATAAGGAGTCTTGTCTCTTCTAAAGGAATGAAACCTGCTGTCGCAGTGTGTACATGAATGACTGTCAATGATATTCTCGTAGGGTATTCCAAATGAAACTGATTGTTCACGGTTTGCCTTTGCAAGATCAAGATATAGATCATTCTCTTTCTGGATGAAATACTCTGCATCAAAATGGGATCTCATCTCTGGCCCCACCTTATAACAGCATGAACGAATCATGGGACCGAGACCTATGCTGATATCTTCAGCTTTGCTGCCGTATTCATTCTTCATCCTTTCAAGCGTCTTTAAAAGGATATGGGCCCGGGTACCTTTCCATCCTGCGTGTATAAGCCCTATGGCTTGGTTGATCCTGTCATAGACGAGTAGGGGAGCACAGTCAGCAGTCAAAATCAGTAAGGGTATATCAGGAACGTTTGTGATCAGGGCATCACCGTCAGGTGATTCCAGATGATCACTGGCTCCACGTCCTTTTTCTCTTTCAGTGATTTTAAGGATTATATCGGAGTGGATCTGGTTCGCTACACTGACAGTTTGATGGTCAATCCCGAAAGTATTGAAAAAAAGTTTCCTGTTGTTAATGGTTTCTGAAGTGTTTGCTCCAGTATGCAAGGCAAGATTCATGAGGTTATGTGAAGTGCTCGTTCCAGAGATTACGTTTTCATTGTTGAATTCATCAAATGACGAATAGGGGATGATGTTTTTTTCATGGAATTGAAACATTTCCTAATATAGGATTTGTCAGTCGTCTTGTCAATTCATTTGGAAAAATGAAATTTGCTTAACCATGTTATTTTTTGATATATTGTCCCTATGAAAAATTCCATAACACATGTCATTTTTGATCTAGGCGGAGTCCTGATCAAGCTTTCCCCCCCTGAAACATTCCTTTCTTACCTGAAAGAGAACGGCATATCCCAGGAACAGATGGCTCTTTTTATGCCAGATATGGACCGGTTGGGAAAAGGAGAGGTCTCTTTGGTTGATATACATCGCAAACTTGTCCAAGCGGGTTTTTCAGCTGGTTTTGAACCCTTTAAAACCGCTTTTATTAATTATATGTTAGGTGATGAAGTCGATGGCATGATCCCTTTTTTGGAACAACTCAAAGAGGATTTCAATATTTCCATCCTTTCCAATACGAATGCATGGCATGTTGATTATATACGTAATCAGTATGGATTGTTTTCACTCATGGATAATCTTTTCTTTTCTAATGAGATAGGGTTGTTGAAGCCAGATAAGGCTATTTTTCAGCATGTGCTGACGGCTCTTTCAGTCGAACCTCGATCTGTGTTGTTTTTGGATGATATTGCGGAGAATATTGAATCAGCCAAGTCTTTAGGAATTAATACTATTCATGTAAAGCATAACCACTATTCAGGTGATGAGATCAAAGCTTTCCTGGAATCTAAAAAAAAAGCCGGACTGTCATAGTCCGGCTTGATTATCATCGTTTTGATGGTTTGCTATTTTCCGCTCAGTTCCTTGTTAAAGCCGGTCATGTCAACAGTGGGATCCTCTTCTTTGAAGTTTTCAGTTGTTTTCTTACCGAACTTCTTTTTTGTAGCTGCATAATCAGATTCGATATCCTTGATGGCCTTTGAAGTATTCGCTTTTAATGTAGCAAGGTTATTGTTGAAATCAGCGATTTTTTTGTTCGCATCCTTCATCGTTGTATCTATCTGTGTGTTTAACTCGTTGATTTTTTTCTTTGATGCATCCTGATCTTCAGGTTTTTTTGCTTTGATGAGTTTGTTGGATTCAGCTGCTACCTGTGTTAGAAGTTTTTTCTTGGATGCTTCAGCCGCATCTTTTGTCTTCTTGACTGAAGCCAGTATCGTATCTCTCTGTTTTGTATATTCAAGATAATTTTTCTGGATGAGTGTGTTTCTGTCCACATTCGCTTTCTTCATGATGGTGTCTGGGTCAGCATTTGCTGTCTCAATGCTGCCTGTCTTTTCTTCGTCTTTTTTCAGCTCGGTTTTCTGGGCTTCACCCTCTTTCTGTTCAAGCTGGTACTGTTTTTTCATTTCCTCGATTTGCCGTAATTCCTCACGTTTTGTTTCGTCAAATTCAAAATAGCTCTGTGGCCATGACCAGTTATAGGTTAAGGCAAACTTATGTGTCCCGTATGTCCCCTGTAGGGTGTTTGCAAAATCAAAGGAGAACGGAATCTGGAATGAATAATCAAACTGGATTTCATGGACTCCAAAAGCCTTGTTTAATCCTATCCCGATGGAAGGGATGCTGCTCCCAGCACTTGCACCATATTTGCTCATCTGATATCCAAGGCGTACTGCCAGAAGTTTTTCAAATTCTATGAATTCATATCCAAAATGATATTCTGCAGGTTTTTTCCTGATGTCAGCTGGGTCTTCCCAGTTTTTGAATGACATGGATGCCAATGCAGTGATGTTTTTCATGAATAATAACTTTGATATTTTCATGCTTAAGCCAAGTTGGTATGTTGTAAGAAGTGGATTTGAGGCTTCATTGTTGAATTTGACATTGGGTTGTACAAGGTTTTCTATCATACCGCCAATGACCATCACCTTATTCAGGTAGTAGGTCGCTCCAAGATCAATCCCAAAAGACCGTGGATTGAGAGTCGTGAAATACGTTGCCCCATGATTCATGTTGTTGGCAATATCACTGTTTGCAGTCTTGATGCCAATATCGAGTATGTTTATGTTCACACCCAAGCTTAATAATGTTCCATAAGAAAAGAGGTTTTCCATCTTTTTCCCAAAAGAGATTGTGAACATCTGTTCATGGTAATCAAACCCGTCTGTGCTGTCATAGATTGACCCCTCTTCCTGAAGCATGAGCCTGTTGAAACTGAATCCAAAGACAAGGTTTTTAAAAACAGGCTCATACTTGAAATGATATGTGAATGGGACAACCAGTACTGAATCAGCAGTCTTGAACTTGGCAGTGTCAAATCCAGTATAGTCCATTCCAAAGATTCCCTGCCATTGGAGCATTTTTGAGTAGGCTACAGAAGCAGGGTTATATAAAATTCCATTAATGGGATCAACTTCTCCAACAAGTGCACTTCCAAGGCTTATTCCTCTTGGGGAAGTGTTTCTTACCAACTCAAATGTAGCAAACGATTGGGATGCAACAAGCATTATAAGTGTCATTATTGTAAAAATGATTCTTCCCATTGTGATTCTCCTGATATTTTGAATAAATTATATACATATTATAGCAACAATTCAAAAAAAAACTAAAAAATTATGCCGAAAAATCATTCCTTGACTTTGAATAGTTTTCGATAATAATATTGTTTTCCTTGATGTTATAATAAAAATTTTTGAACGTGTCTAGTTTTTTGATGATTATCTTTTTGTCGTTCAATATAAGCTCTGTATTTGGATAGATAGCCCCTGAAACTTTAATGGAACATAAGGTCTGTTTTTCCAGATGATCCAGTATTTCAGCCTTTTTTCCCATCATTTTTTCAAGATTATAGGAAAGCATGATTTTGTTCTTCAGTTCTTCCTGATATTTAACCATTTCTCCGTTCTTAAGAAGCTCTTCCAAGGTCTGGGAAAGTAGTGTTGATTTTTTCTGGACTTCAAGAATGGCTTCATTCAGTATCATGAATTTCTTTTTATGGAAATAGGTTTGCCCCGTATAAATTCTTGTCAAAATTTCGTTTTCGTTTCCTATGGTTTTCGCCTTTACTCCTTTGATGGCAAGTATTTCTCCACCTAGGATCTGACCTTTCCCACGTGAGGATATTTCTACGGTCTCTTTGCATGTGAGTTCGCTGTTCAGGAAATAATCTTCTATAAAGACTGATCCGTTCACTTCAGCAGAGGAGTTTTCCATGAATCTGCAGGACATGTTGCCTTGCACTATGATTGAAGATTTTTTCCTATTTATGATCCCGTTTTTTACAATGAGGTTTCCCCCTGCATAGATATTTGCACATTGGACACTGTTATATATGATGATGTTGTCATCCGCTTTTACTTGGAAATTGTCCAGCACGTTTCCTTTGATGATGACATCCCCGTTGAAATCAATATTGCCTACTGAAAAATTGACATCACCGTTCACTATGAAGGTGGGGCTTACCCATATCATGTTATGTTCATATTTGACTTGCCCGTCGATGTTTGAAAAAAAGGACAGCCCGTCTTCTGAAATACTGATGTTTTTCCCAGGTTGCAATTTCTGGATGTCTTTGCCGTCTTCTGCTGGAATGGGTTCTCCAAAGATATTTATCCCGTCCTTTTGCCCTTTTGTAGGAGGAATTTTTACGGCTAATAATTCCCCTTTTGAAACAGCATTGATTTTCAGGATATTATAGAAATTTATTTTTTCTTCTTTTTCAGTGATGATTTTCAAGGGGGTTATGTCAACTTTAAACTCTATTCGGCTGTTTTCACCATGAAGGGGGGGAGTCCCTTTAAGTAATTCATATCTGTCTATGGCGATGTTTTCAGAAGAAACATGGTAGATCAGTTTCCTGATTTCAAGTATTTTCTCTTCTGTCAAACGGATCTGTTCATTCAATAGATATTCAATGATTTCTTTGCTGTCAACAAATGATCCCCCGCCTGTTGGTGGAACAATCGTTATGTAAAGGGACAGCTTGTCTGGTGTTATTTGGATTTCAAAAAAACCGTCTGAATAGGTTTTTACATAAAGGATATCGTTGTTCTCCATGAATGCGATGCCGTTAGCTGTCGCATAGTAAAATACTTCTTTGTCGCCCATCTCTATTTTCACGTTTTTTCCAGCCATAAGGTGGATTTTATTCCCTCGTTTGGATGGAATCGGATTCCCAAGAACTGTTGTGCCTGGAGACCCTTCGTCTGCTTTATTTTGGATGATTGCCAATAGCTGCCCATTATTGACTTTCGCACCACTATAGGTTGTTTTTTGGGAGGTGAGTAATTTTTTGGTCTCTTCAACAGGAAAAGATATTTTCATCTCTATGGATCCGTTCATCCCGTTTATAGGGGGGATGGCTCTTGCTGCTATGAAGGTCACCCTTTGCTTTGTCTCTTCTGCAAGAATCACATTTTCCATAACACACTGTTCATCGATTCCAAAAATGATGTTTTTGGATTGAAGGTATGCGATTAAGGACATCGTATCAAGGCCTGTTTCCTGGTCTGTTGAAGGCAGGATGGTCACTTCACATTCAGTCTCATCCTGGTTTATGTTGATAAGGATTCTACGCCCAATATTTTCCATACGAATAAAATCTATGTAAAAGAACAGCGCAAGTCAAAAAAATGAAACTTGATTTCAAATGTTATTACGCTATATTTAATGTGCATATTGATTGCATCTTATAAAGGATTTGAAGTAAGGATTTCTTGATGCCTATGATTTGGTTTGACGGATTTTCCAGTTTTTATTGCCGTGCAACCTCGATTTGGATTCATTCTAACGCTTTGGAACGCAAATTTGATTCAGTAGAGTTTAGGACGCTTGTTGATATTGCGAATCTTCCACATGATACGTTCAAGCTTCCAGGAATGTCTCCAAATTTTTATGAACTTGCCTGGCAATCCGCTATACAGAATCTGCTTGAAAAAATGCCGGTTTCCATAGAAGAGAGGACTGTCAGACCATTTCTTGTTTCATCCCTCTCTTTTCAAGATCATTTTTTTATGGTTTACCAGGTGTATCTGGCTCTTCAGATCAGGGACCTGATTGAAACTTTATCAGATGTACATGTCAACAAGGATGCAAATGATTACCATTCTGCTCGATGGCGGTTGAATAAATCTATGAATATGCTCATCCATGTCTACCTTCCAGGAGTACCAGAAGAGAATACTGAGAATATCCTGAAAGTACTCCAGGTCTTGTACGGGCATTCTTTTACACTTGGTGTCCAACCTGTCATTACTAACCAGTCACTTCAGGATACAGCTTCCTCAATTTTCAGTATGATGGAAATCCTCCTAAAAGGCGATGTCAAAAATGCAAGTAAAGAACTCTCATTCAGGCAGTCTCAGTTCCTGTCTCTCATCCGTTCACAATGTGACGTGATGGTCAAGATGCTTTTGCTTGTGGATATGTTGATAGATTTTAAGTTGTTTCTTGGGGATACCTGATGCCCAGAAAGAAGAGGATTCTCATCACTATTCTTATTGGTGGTATTGTCCTTCTGGGAATCATGGTTGGAAGCGTTTTGTTTTTGAATACGAACATCTCACGGATTAAGACAACTGTAATCAGTTATGTTGAAAAAAATTCAGTATTTAAACTGGATATCCGGGATATCGGTGTCAATTTTTTTTCGTCTGTATCCCTGAAAGGAATCGTATTGGGGCATAAGTATAAGGAGCTTTCTTTCACCGCTGATTCAATCACAGTCAAATATCGGTTTTTTGATATTGTCTTCCATAAGATAAATTTTATTGATAGTATCCGGCTGATTGAAGTGAAAGGTGTGACTGTTCAGGCTTCGGATCTTGGTATTCCCGATCTGAAAGAGATGTTTTTCTTTAAGTCAGGATCTGATGACTCTCTGATTAAGGCACGCATGGTTTTTCTTGATTCGAGGATCATCTATCAGGGAAATGGCATAGGCACCAAATGGAACATCACTTCACTCATGATTGATCCACGACAAAAAGAGATTCATGGCCAGTTGAACAGCCGGATTTACATGGAGGCTGCTTCTCTAAAATGGGATACTGATGTCCGTGGTGATTTTTCACTGGATGTCACTGATAAGACTTGGTCTGTCAAGGGGGATTTGTCGGATGCTTTTTTTAACCAGTCCGTCATCCCGGATCTTGTTTTCTCAGTGCAAGGATCAAATTCATCTCCAAGAGGTGTTGCGCTGTTATTGCATAAAGGGTTCAAAGCTGACATGAAGTTTGATCATGATCTGGGGATGATTGGCTTAGTTGATTTTTCTGGATGGGATATTTCTCCTTTCATCCAGAAACCTTATAGGATATATGGGAAAATCTCTTCCAAAGGAACTGTCAATAGACCTGTGATTCATGCTGATTTAAAGGCTCTTAATACAGTTGAAGGCAGGAAACTGAACCTTTTTATTAGGAATAGCAGGCTGAAGGATCTTGTTTTTTGGGAGGAAGGTGCTGAAAAACTGTCCTGCAGAGTAAAAGAGAATAGCCATGAATATGAAGGTGTGATTTCTTCTTTTAAACTGTTTGGGAAAAAGGTAAATGGCAAATTTGTTGTTGCCACTTCTCCAAATTCTGGAATCATCACTTTACGCTCATTGGATATTCCTGGATATTCATTTTTTAGGAATTACCAGCTTGATTACAGAGTGTCTCCATCACTTATATCCTTGCTTTCACGTGATGGCCGTCTCTCTGCAAGGATCAACACAAAAAAGTTCGCTTCATCGATATTTTCCATTGATCTTTCTGCTGTTTCATTCATGAGCATTGATAAGAAGACGGTTTGGAATCTGGATGGAAAAGGGCTATGGACTCCTGAAAAATTTTCAATAAGTAATCTTTCATTGGGAAAGAATGGGGATTTTTATCTTTCTTCTTTACTGTTGAAATATGATTTCAAGAAAGCGGAAGGGAATTTTGTTCTGACTATCCCAATTTTAAAAACAGGCTTAAAAGGGGAATTGTCCCATAGGAATGATAAATGGGAAATGGTCTCAAAAATGACTGTCGTTGAAACACCGTTCCCCCTTGTAGCGTCTTTGGAAAAACAGAAGGGGCGGACACAACTTTCTTTGGAATGCGGTTCTTTTCTTAAAAGCACATTGTTCTTGTGGGATTCTTTTGAATTCAGGATGAGATCTGATGTTTATAGAAGCCCTGATTCGCCTTTGGCGGGTACATCTGGAATCATTACGGCAAGAGGAAATATCCTTGATATCAGGGGGATTTCTGCGCAGGCAGATTTGCGAACCCATAATCTGCGGTATGGACCATGGAATATCCCCTTGTCTGTATTTAAGCTTTTCTATAAAACCAGAAACCTTGATTTTAAGGCTGACCTTATTGGAAAGGCTGGAAAAACTGTACATGCGGAAGGAACATACCAGCTGCCAAACACTTTGCTTTTCTGTGATGTGAGCCTTGATTCTGTGACCCCTTTGCTGAAGTTCGATCGGCGAAGTGGAAAGCGATCAGTCTCCCTGCAATTGAAGAATTTCGATCTACAACAATTGGAACCGTTTCTGGATGCGAACAGTATTTCAAAAATCTCAGGTCGTATCAGCGTGGACATGCTTCTCTCACAGAATAATGCGTTTTCACTATGGACATATTTTGATAATGTGACAATGAATGATCTGGTTATTCAACAGGGTAGTATTTCTGGTCGTTCAAAATCTGATGCTGTTTCTTTACAGAAGGGAACTCTGAAAATCCTTTATAAGGATTATGAAGGTCGTATCATGATCCATGATGGACTCATCCGCAACCTTGAGGATAATACTGTTTTTACATCAATTCTTGATTTTGATTTTAAGAATGCTTCTTCATCCTATACGGGATTGCTGAATCTGACTGGCCGGAAATCGTCCTCAACTGTCAATTTGAAAACCTCTTTTTCACAGCTTCGATTTAACCAGTATACGATACCCAGATATGAACAGTATTTTAGATGGAACAAAGACTTACATAGGCTGGATTTGTCTACAGACAGTGGTGG
Source organism: Brevinema andersonii (assembly GCA_020722765.1). GTDB lineage: Bacteria > Spirochaetota > DYKD01 > DYKD01 > DYKD01 > DYKD01. Next base: position 14,606 of record DYKD01000021.1, read on the forward strand.
TTTGCAAGGCTCAGTGTTTTTTCGGGTGAAACCTTCCTTTTCAATGAAAAGCATGGATATGGGCATTTATTCAGAAAAAATAAAAGTAATGGGCATTAAAGGGGGGCTTTCTCCCACAGGGATCCTGAATCTTTCATTGGAAGATATCAGATTTCCTGTGGCGCATCTTAGATATTTTTCCCATCTTGTAAAAGGGGGGGATGGTAATGTCGAAGGGGAACTTAATTTAAAAGGCGCTTTCTCTAATCTACAGGTTTTTGGTGCGCTTTCTATGGATGATGCAAAGATTCGTCTTTATGAGAATGTCCGTGAGATACGTTCCATTTCAGGGATGGCCCGTTTTTGGGGGGATTCAGCTGAATTAGTTGATACGTCTATCAGAGTTGATGATGCAAACCTCAGGCTCGAAGGTTTCGCTGAATGGGATAAGTCAAAAATTGTCAATTATAGGCTCGATTTACTCACAGCCACTAACCAGTTCTTTTATGTAAAACGTTATAATGATATACAAGGATTTCTTACAGGCAATTGCAGGATTTCCTTGGCTGATGGTGTTCCTCTGATCTCAGCAGACCTGTCCATAAAAAACATGGATCTCACCTACCCATTTTCTCAACAGGATATAGGGAAGAATAAACATACTGACTTGGCTATTGATATCAGTATCAGAGCTTTGAATAATGTCTCTTATTTCCAAAATCTCAATAATATCAATCTCCAGATTGAACCAGGCAGTAGGATGAGATTGAATGGGAGCTTTAAGAAATCGTTTGCTGATGATGATTCCATCACAGGTCTCCTTACTTCCCAGAAAGGACATCTTGACTATCTTGGTACGACGTTTACTGTCAGGAGTGCCCGCCTGCTTTTTTCTGACCAGTACCATAACGTGACACCTTATCTCGAATTCAAGGCTGATGCGCGTGTTAAAAATGGGAACCAGGATGTCATGATTTATCTTGAGGGGGAAGGACTGCTTGATAATGATTTTGTCCCACGTGTTTTTTCTTCTCCAGCTCTCCCTCGGCGTGATATTGTGAAATTGCTTGGTTATGGTCAGCTTTACGACAAAATCATGGTTAAAACTTCAAGTGATGAAAAGCAAATAAATTTAAATGATTTTTCAGACCAGGAACTTAACAGCCTCTTTCTTGCAGGTATTCTCACTTATTTTGATGAGACGTATAGGAATGTTCTTGTCAAACCTGTTGAAAGAAGGATCAAAAAAATTCTTAGGTTGGACAAATTGGAAATTATTCCTGGGTTAGGTGAGAATATCCTTGTCCAAGGACTTCGCCTGACTGAAGGAAATACAAACACTTCATTCAATCCTATTGCTACTGGTCTGGATAATACGAGTATTGTTGTGGGTAAATATCTTACAGATTTCATCTTTTTGGAGTATATGATGAACCTCGAGCGAAAGGATGTCATCAAACTGATGGATTACAATTATCAGCAGCATCTCCGCTTAGAGTTTGATTTTAAGACATTATCCTTTGAATATAAGTATAAATTTCCTCTTGCCACCCAAGACAGTCTGAATTCTCCTAAAGACAACTCACAGTTTGAGATACGTTGGAGAACCACTTACTGATTCTCATTTTTAATATTGGACTTTTCTTTAAATTCATATTATTTTCATTAGATTGTTTATTTTGATATTATCTTTATTTTAAATAGGATTTTTATGCATTATAGAAACATTTTCCTTATTTCGATTTTGTTGTTTTTTTTAGCCCCTTTAACTCATATTTTTACTGCTAATTACAATGGATTAAAGATCAGTAAAATCAGTTTTGAAGGGAACCAGACTGCCCGAAAGGAACTTCTCCGCTCTTTGGTATCTGTTCAAGTGGGCGATTCCTACAATGATACCAGTATAAGCGAATCTGTCACTTCCATTTTTGAACTTGGTTATTTTTCAGAAATCAAGGTGGATGTTGTCAAGGAAAAAGAGGATTCTGTCGCTATCACTTTTCTTTGTAAGGAATTGCCTGTCATCAAGAAGATCAAGTATGAAGGAAATAAGAAAATCCAGTCTTCCACTTTTGATGAAGAAGTCATCAAGATAGTGCCTGAGTCACCTCAAGAGAGCAGAATTTATTCGCTTCCTAAAATTAATGAGATCAAGGGAATCATAAGAGCCAAGTATATTGAAGATGGCTATCTCGAAACGACTATCGATGTCCGTGAAGACAGGAATGAAAAAGATAATACTGTGGATGTCACATTTATCATTGATGAAGGTGCTAAAACCATTGTCCGAAAAATCAAGATAACTGGTAATGCGGTTTTTACGGAAAAAAAACTTTTGAGCCGTATAGAGACTAAGGCAAAAGACATTATTCATGGTGGTGTTTTTGATGAAATGAAATATGCCATGGATAAGGAAAAGATCATTGAGTATTATAAGAATAACGGATATATCAAAGCTGCCATTATTGAAGATACGGTCATCACCAACGTCTTGGAAAAGAAAAAAGGGAAAACTGTAAAGGAAAGCAAGGAACTTGATATCTATATCAAAGTGTTCGAAGGGATCCAGTATAGCTTTGCTGGTTATACTGTCAATGGGTATACGATATTTCCAGAGAAAACGGTCTGGAGTGCTCTCAAACATAAGAAGGGAAGTATTTTCAATTCCTTGGATTATCAGAAAGACATGATGACTCTCCAACAGCTTTATGCTGGTAGAGGTTATATATTCGCACAGGTCATTCCGGATGAAAAGATTGACAATGTCGCACGTACGATTTCCTTTGATATACTTATCTATGAAGGTGAAATCGCACATGTTGAAAATATTATTGTCAGAGGAAATACAAAAACCAAGGAATATGTCATACGCAGGGAACTGAGCATTTCCGAAGGTGATATTTTTGATGCTGATAAGATCAGGAGAAGCCAGGAGAAAATCTATAATCTTGGTTTTTTTAAGGATGTTAAACTGGATGTCCGTCCAGGAAGTGCGGAAGGTCTCATGAACCTTGTCATTGATGTCGAAGAACAGCAGACGGGTATGATTACCTTAGGTGCGACTTATAGTGTGGAAAGCAGGTTTGGTGGATATGAGGAGATTTCCGAGAATAATTTCCTTGGTCGTGGATTTAGGATAAATGAAAAGATCGAGTTCCAGCAGGCTCGGGAAAATTATACTGTAGGCTTTTCTACCCCTTGGGTTTTAGGAACACCCACATCTTTCAGCTTTAATATCTATTATAGGAATATTACAAGTTCATTGACAAATAACAGTCTTGATAATACTAATATTTCATGGAAAGAACGGCAGTTCGGTTCATCTATAGGATTAGGAAGAAGAATTTCTGATTATGTGAAGACAGGTGGATCATACGAGTTTCTCCGATATTCTTATGACAGAATCGGAAAAGACGTGACCAATACTGAAATCAAACCAGGTGCGTATTATAAGAACACTTTCCTGCTCTATTTTGAGTTTGACAGCAGGGACAATATCTTTAATCCTTCCAAAGGCAGATATTTTAGGCAGACTGCGCTTACATCTTTTGGGCTTAATGGGAATAATGACACATACAACAAATATACGACTGAAGCAGGTCTCTATTTTCCGACTTTTTGGAAATTGGTCCTGATTTTTCATGGTTATTTCGGTACCATCCAACCTTCATTCATTTATCCCGATGCTGATCTGTCCAAAGTCAAGCTTGAGGATCAGTTCACTCTCGGATCGCCTGAGACAGTCCGTGGTTATCAGTATGATAAGCCTTGGTCCTATCGTGGTTTCTCCCAAATCTATTTTAATGTGGAATACCGTTTCCCCATTGTTGAACAACTACTTTGGGGTTTAGTTTATATGGATACTGGAAATCAGTGGGATTCCCCAAATGGCTTCGATTTGCAAATGCAGGGCTATGCTTATTCATTAGGTCTGGGTTTCCGTGTTCAAATTCCTATGCTCCCTCTCAGGTTTTATCTCTCTTATCCTTTCAGCAGGGATGATGACAAGGGATGGCATTTTAAAGACTCAATCCTGAAGCCAGTATTTGAATTCTCTGTCGGTGGACTTTTCTGATTATACGGAGGTTTTCGATGAAAAAAATTATTTTTGTATCGCTATTGTCTTTCCTTCTCTTGGTCACAGGCAGCTTTGCTCAGTCTTCCAAGAAAAAGACTGCGGAAAAGCTTGTAAAAGTCGGGTGTGTTGATTTTCCTCGTGTCTTTGATGCCATCCCTCAAAAAGAGGAAATTGAGAAAAAACTTTCTTCCATGCAGGCTGAATTTGAAAAAAAACGTCTTGAAAAAGAGAAGGAACTGGAATCGCTTATCAGTGATTATTCAAACAACAAAGGGAACAGAAGCCAGTTGGCTGAAATGAATATACGTATTGCTACAGTTCGAATCGAGCTTCATAACCTTATCCAGGATTCTAACGAGAAACTCGCAGCTCAGGAAGATCTCCTGTTGCAACCCGTATTAAAGAATATCAAGAATATTGTCCGTGATAAGAGTATCCAGTATGGTTTCAGCATGATTGTGGACAAGTCAACGTATGTCATTTATGTGGATAAGGGACTGGATATCACTGATGATGTCATTGAAGAGATCAAGAAACAGGAAAAAGAAAAAGAGAAAGATGAAAAACGCCAATAATAAGACAATCACATCATCTAAACTTGCTAAATTAGTCAAAGGAGAACTTCGCGCTTCTCCTGACCTGCTCATTTCTGGTGTGGCAGAACCGGATCATTGCTCTTCAGGTGATGTTATCCTCATAAAGAAAAATCCTGCTTTGTTTGTTGAAGCCATGAAAAAAGCGACCTTGGTGATTTTTCCTCCAAACGTCGAAGTCCCACCCTCAGTCCCTGCTATCATAACGGAAAATCCTGACAAGGCTTTTATTGCAGTCCTCTCCTTTTTTGATCCTTATGATGAAACTCCTTCAACACATCATGGCATTCATCCTTCTGCTGTCATTGGTAAGGAAGTCACGATGGCTGCTGGTGTGCAGATGGGAGAAAATTCAGTTGTTGGTGATCATTCATATATTCATTCAAATGTTGTCATTGGGAAAAATGTATCAATAGGGAAAAACGCTGTCATTCATCCAGGTGTTGTCATTTATGACAACACCATTATCGGTGATGATGTTCTTATCAAGGCGAACACGGTCATTGGTGGAAAAGGATTCGGATACATACAAGCAGACGGAATCCATCATACTGTTCCCCAGATTGGCAGGGTTCGGATCGGGAATCATGTTGATATCGGGGCCTGTTGCTGTATTGATCGGGCAACACTGGGTGAGACTCTTGTGGAAGATTGGGTAAAAATCGATAACCTTTGTCAGATCGCACATAATGTCGTTCTAAAACGTGCTGCCATTATCATTTCTCAGGTTGGTATTTCTGGAAGCAGTTCTGTTGGTGAAAATTCAATACTGGCAGGTCAGGTCGGTCTTGCGGATCATGTCCACGTCGGGAAAAATGTCCTCGTTGGCGCTCAGTCTGGTGTCAACAAGAGCATCCCTGATGGTGAAGCCTGGTTCGGTTATCCAGCACGGCCTATGATGCGTGCAAAACGGATAGAAGCTGTCATCAGCAAGTTGCCGGAACTTTACAAGGATATTGATAAAATCATTTCAGGAGTCAAGAATAATGAGTGAACAGAAAGAACAGGTCATTTTGGATTCTGTGGCCATCCAGAAAATTCTGCCACATCGCTATCCATTCCATTTGGTAGACAAGGTCATTGAACTCGATCCGGGAAAAAGGATTGTCGGTATCAAGAATGTGACTATGAACGAACCTCAGTTCCAAGGTCATTTCCCAGGTGCTCCCATCATGCCAGGTGTCTTGATGATAGAGGCTCTTGCCCAGGCTTCCGGTATTCTTATGATGAAAGATATGCCTGATGTTGAAAATAAGCTTACGGTTTTTATGAGCATAGATAATTGTAAATTCAGGAATATGGCTGTTCCTGGTGATGTCCTTCGTCTTGAAGTGGATGTTGTAAGGGCTGGTAAGATGTTCTCAAAATTCCAAGGGAAAGTCGTCAAATCAGATGGCACTCTCTGTGCTGAAGCTGAGTTGATGGCTGGATTATTGGATAAATCTAAGGCATAATTTATGGATACTTTTTTTCCAGGTAAATTTACTGATGTCCATCCTGATGCTCAGATTGCAGAAGATGTTGTTATTGGTTCGTTCTGTTATATTGGACCGAATGTCAAAATTGGAAAAGGTACAAAAATCGGTTCCAGTGTTATCATTGATGGATATGTTACTATTGGAGAAAATAACCAGATATATCATCATACTGTGATTGGCAGCCCCCCGCAGGACCTATCTTATAAACTCGGTGACAGGACATACCTGAAGATTGGTGATAATAACATCATTCATGAATATGTGACCATTTCACCTGGGACAAAACCTGAATCTGAGACTGTCATTGGAAACAACTGCATGATCATGATTGGTGCACATGTCGCCCACAATGTCAGGTTGGCCAACAATGTCATTATTGTCAATTATACGGCTCTTGGTGGTTATACGGAAATAGGGGAGAGCGCTTTTGTGTCTGGTTTTGTCGCAATCCATCAGTTCTGTCGTATTGGCAGGAATGCCATGATTGCCTCGTTGAGCAAAGTGGCTCAGGATGTACCACCATTCATGACTGGACAGGATATTCCTGTCTCCATCTATGGATTGAATACTGTGGGCATGGTTCGTGCGGGCTTGGGTCCTGAAACCCGTTCTCTTATCAAGAAAGCTTATAAGGTCATTTATCACGACAAGTATAATTTTTCAGACGCTGTCAAGGTCATTGAGGATACTCAAGAATTGATAGCATGTCCTGAAGTACGTGAGCTTGTCGATTTTATAAAAAATGCGAAGAGAGGTATCTGTAAACATCATTAAGACAGTTTTATCCATCCTTCTTGCGTTCCTCTCTGTCTGTAATGCTGCGGAAAATGAGATTCAATGGGATGCAGTGAAGGATTTTTTCAAGTCCCATACATCAGAACACCTTGTTTATATTGATAAGTCTTCTTTCAGGGTTTTTGTTGTTTCCAGGGAAAGGGATATTCTTTTTGAAGCTCCTGTTTCCATTGGTCAGAATCCTGACCTGTTGCCAAAGATTCATCAAGGGGATAAGAGAACTCCTGAAGGTTTATACAAGGTGACTGAAGTAATGCGTCGGGATATGCCAGAAGATAGTAATGCTTATAAGAAGTTGAAAAGGATGAATTCTGTTTTTTTCAGCAAAGCCGAAGGTTATCATAAGTGGGGAAAGCCCCAGCAGGATCTTGGAACAAATTCTTTCGGATTTGGATTTTTCAGGTTGAATTATCCGAATGCCAATGACAAACGCAGGTATATTGATGCTTTGAATAAAGGATTGATTCCAAAGGCATCAGATGGACAATACAGGAGTTTTGGCTCTGGAATAGGGATTCATGGCACTAATGATCCTGACTCTTTAGGTCATCCTGCATCTACCGGATGTATCCGTGTTCAAAATGAGGAATTGGTGATTTTGGCTGATTATTTAGTCTTAGGTCAGTTTGTTCTGATTGCACCTTGAGGAACAAATGAGGATTTTAGGCCTGGATATCGGAGACCGTCGTATTGGTGTTGCCATGAGCCCTGAATCACCTAAGCTGGCAGTTCCATATACCACTGTAGAATATTCGGATGAAGATGAAGGATTAAGACAGCTGGTTGACCTTTTTAGGAAAGAAGGAGTCAAGGATGTCGTATATGGTTTGCCTGTTGCTCCTGATGGTGGCTCTGGAGAGCAAGCCAAGAAGGTCGAAGCCTTTATTGTAAGATTGTCCAAGATGACCTCTGTCAACCTGATTCCAAGGAACGAGAGGTTTACAACACATGCTGCCAAGCAAAGCATGGTGGGTGTTGTGAGGAAAAAAAAGAATAAGAAAAAGCTGGTCGATAGGCTGGCTGCTGTAATAATACTCCAGGGTTACCTGGATTCAATTCCTTAAGGAGGTTTTGTATGAATATTTTCAAAAGTTTCGTAGCGGGTCTTGTTGTAGCAGGAGGCTCCCTGTTTGCGGAAGCTCCCGCAGCCACTGCTCCTACAGCGGGTAGTGCGGCTTCATCTGGTATGATGAACCTTGTTCTCCCACTTATCCTTATTTTTGCAATCTGGTATTTTCTTCTTATCATGCCACAGCAAAAGAAAGAAAAAAAACGCCAGGCTATGCTTAACCAGATCAAGAGAGGCGATAAAGTCGTCACTATTGGCGGTATCTATGGGATTGTTGAAGGAATCAAGGATGATGTGGTCACATTGAAACTGGGTTCCAATAATGTGGAATTCATCCGCTCTGCCATTTCCCGTGTCGTTACGGGTAATGAAAAAACTGATAAAGCAGGCTGATCCCTGAAACAGATAACTCTCCTTGTCCTGTTCTGTTCAAGTATCTTGTTCGCTGATGGTGAAGAGTTCTTTCAAAATGCGATGAACTATCTTTCCACTGGTAATTATTTCTCAGCAATGCAGGAACTTGAACGTGCAGTAGAGGAGAGTCCGGATAATCTCGATTTTAAGTCTTATCTGGCTTATCTTTATCATTTACGAGGAGATATTCAAAAAGCAGAACAGCTGTGCAAAGTAATTCTGGAGTCTGATGAAGAATCCATTGGAGCTATCCTTATTTTGGCTGACATCACATATAAAAAGAGTGATTTAGCTGCTTCGTTGGACCTGTATCGCCGTGCTGTTGTTCTGAAACCTGATATCAAGACCGCTTATATCAGACTCTATGAATTATTGAAATATGAGGATAAGGACCTAGCCAATAGTTATTATCTCCGTTCTTTTGAACTTGAAAAAACGGATTTGAAGGATTATCTTCCTTTATCTGACAGATTGGCTCAAAATCCTGCCCTTAAGCCTCAGGATCAGCTTGATGTCCCTCGTGAAGTCCAGTTCCAGGGGCAAGGTCAGTCTGGTACTGACAATATTGTTCAGTTCTTCCTTTCTCCTTCTTCTGGAGAATCGAATGCTGATAATATTGTCGAGACAAATGTGATCCTTCAGACAAGTGTAAAAAGCCCCTTCAAGATGGGATTGCGGCTTTTTCGTAAGTTTGAAGGGAATTTTTTGTTTGCTAAAATTATTGAGACGGTTCTGATTCTTTTTATTGGAATGCTCATTACCCTGGTGCAGGGTTCCCGTATAAAGAAACAGTCTAATATTGTTTATACAAGTTATAGGAAAAAATAAAGGAGGATCCTTTTGAAAGGCAACATCACTTCACGGATCATTTTGATCATTTCTATTGTCGTTTTTGCGGCATGGTTTCTGGTCCCTACTGCCCGTTGGTATATGCTGTCACCGGAAAAACAGGAATTAGCAGATAAGGACTTGCTTTCTTTGACTGTTACTCCTGACGGAACTGCTGTATCTAATGTGGCATTGTTCCAAGCAGAGAAGAGGGAAGCTGACAGATTGAAAAAAATGAAATCAAAGATTCTCAAATTGGGTCTTGATTTGCAAGGTGGTATGCATATCGTCCTACAGGCTGATGTGGAAGACCTTAATGAAAAGGAAAGGGAAGACACCTTGAGACGTGCTTTGGAAATTATCAGGAATCGTATTGACAGGTTTGGTGTTTCTGAACCATCCATAAGCAGGCAGGGTCAGGATAGGATTGTTGTACAGCTTCCTGGAGTGAAAGATCCCAAACGGGCAGAAGAGCTCCTCTCTGCACGCGGAACACTCAGTTTCAAGCTAGTGGACGAGGAACTTTCAAAGCAGGAAAACTTCCAGGATTACGAGAATGGAATATTGAAACCTGAAGTCACTCTCCCTGAAGACCGCGAAATACTTTTCGTTGTCCAGAAAAATCCGGACACGCAACAGTTGAAACGTGCTTATCCGATTGTTCTGTTCAAAAATGCTCCCGTTACAGGAGCCTCCTTGAAATCAGCTGAAATCGGCCGTGGTCAGTTCGGTGATCCTCAGGTCGATTTTTCCCTCAAGCCTGAGGCTGCTAATATATTTGCTGAGTTTACTGCAGCCAATATCAATAAACAGCTGGCTATCGTTCTTGATGATAATGTCAGAAGCCATCCTGTAATCAGGGATAAGCTTATCGATAGAGGAACGATTTCTGGCAGTTATACTATGGAAGAAGCCCTTGATTTGGCTCTCATTCTCAGAGCCGGTGCTCTTCCCGTAAAATTGGAGATTGTTGAACAGCGTATGGTAGGTCCATCTCTTGGTAAGGATTCCATAGAGACTGGTGTAAAAGCGGCATGGATCGGTATCATTCTTGTTTTTGGATTTATGCTGTTCTATTATAAATTGGCAGGATTTATAGCTGTCTTAGCCACAATATTTAATCTCTTTATCACCATTGGCCTTCTGACAGGACTGGGTCTTTCGCTTACCTTGCCTGGTATTGCAGGGCTTATTTTAACGGTTGGTATGGCTGTAGACGCGAATGTCATCATTAATGAACGTATAAAAGAAGAACTACGATGGGGGAAGACTCCAGTAGCCGCTATTCAAGCAGGTTATGATCGTGCTTTTATTACGGTTCTCGATTCAAACTTGACAACCATGATTGTTGCTGCAGTCCTCTTCCAATTCGGAACAGGTCCCATTAAGGGATTTGCTGTGACGCTCTTCATCGGTATTGCCATGAACCTATTCACTGGTGTCTATATGACAAGAACACTTTATATGATGTTCACTCAGAATCGGGAAATCAGGAGGTTGAGTATCTAATGTTTATTAAAATTCCAATCATCAATTTTGTAGGCATTCGTCGTTATGCCATAACATTTTCTGTTCTTCTCACAATCATAGGCTTTTTTTTCCTGATTTATAGAGGCGGGTTCAATATGGGGCTCGATTTCAAGGGAGGGATCTCCATTCAGGTGAAAGCCTCCCCTGATGTTCAGAGTGAGTCTATTCGTACCGCTCTCAAGAAACATGATGTCGATTCTGTCATCCAGGTTTTCGGGAAAGCTGATAGGAATGAGTTCCTTATAAAAACTCTTGCTTTGGACAAGGATAATATGAAGGCTGTAAAAAAAATTGAAGATATCATTTCTCAGGAATTTGGAAATGAAAAAGTCCAGATACTGGCAACAGAAATGGTAGGACCTACGATGGGTAAGTATATGACACAGCAAGCTTTCTGGCTTGTTGTCATTGCTTGCGGACTGATCCTGATTTATGTCACCATAAGATTCCAGTTTGATTTTGCACTTGGCGCCATCCTTTCCCTTGTCCATGATGTCCTTGTTGCTCTTACTTTTGTTCTCATATTTGACAAGGAAATGACCGTCTCTATCATTGCGGCACTTCTTACGATCATTGGTTATTCCATAAATGATACGATTGTTGTTTATGATAGGATACGTGAAGGGCTTGCGAAATATAGGGATCTCTCTTTCAATGATATTGTCAATAAAAGTATCAATGAGACGTTAAACCGAACAGTTGTAACAGTTGTGACAGTCTTGATGGCAGCTATGGCACTTTTCATTTGGGGTGGACCTGTCCTTCATGATTTCTCATTTGTCTTGATCGTAGGTATCACTACAGGTATGTACTCATCCATTTTTATTGCAAGTCCTGTCATTATCGAGTTGCACGCATTGAGGGATAAGATGAAATTGAAAAAACAGGTTTATGCAAATAAGTAGTGCTTAAATTGCAAAATTTTATGCTCTCCTTATGTTAAGATAAGGTGAGCATTGGATTTTTTATGACAATAAATAAGATGTTTTTATCTTTTCTCGTTCTCTTTTTTTTATCTTCCACTTATGGGTTCACAGACTTTTTCCCTTTTGATTATCCTTTTCTTGTTATCCCCCCAAAAAGGACTTTAGCTAAAGATTATGATCAGGAATCTTCCCTGTCTGTTCCTGTGCTTTGGGGTGTTAAAGCTTTTCAAGTGATGATTTCTCCCCAAGACGGTCCAAACTGTATTTACTCTCCCACCTGCTCGGTATATGGACACCAGGTTCTTAGAAAATACGGTTTTTTTTGGGGAACGATCATGGCTGCTGACAGATGGTTGCGTTGTAACCCTTTTGGCGTTGGCGGAGATGATAAACCAGAAGATAATTTTTGGTTCTAATTTTACTTGTCCTGGTAACCTTTGAGGTGATTATGCTTTTTTCTAAAAATCAACTGGAAAAGTATGCGGATGTTTTAATATGGGGGCTTTATACCGCCCGTCCTAAACCTTTTAACCCTTATGATATCATCAGGTTGAGGTTTAATATACCAGGCATGCCTCTCGCAGAGATTGTCCATAGGAAACTTGTAGAAAAGAAAATGAATGTTGTTTTAAGACCATTAAGCTCTCATGTTGTTGAAAAGGATTTTTTTTCTTATTCTGATTCTAAACAACGGTCTTTTATCGGTTCCTGGGAGAGGAACCTGATGGAAAACCTTAATGGCAATATTTTTATTTCAGCACCTGAATCAATGACTCATCTTAAAAATATCGATCCTCAAAAAATTAATGAGTCAGCAGTGGCACAAAAAAATCTCCGTAAGGTCATGGAAAGACGTGAAGAAAAAGGATTGCTAAGTTGGACACTGTGCACGTATCCCACTGAAGAATTGGCAAAGCAAGCAGGCCTCTCCCTCCCTGATTATACCCGTCAGATTGTTAAAGCTTGCTTTCTTAATGAGAAAAATCCAGTTAAAATCTGGAAAGAAATATATAGAAATTCCTCATTTATAAAAAAATGGTTGGATTCCTTGCCAATAAAAACACTCCATGTCCAATCTCATTCCTGTGATCTGAAGGTAACTCCTGGCTTAAAACGTCGGTATTTGGGTGTTTCTGGACACAATATCCCTTCCTTTGAAATTTTTACATCACCGGATTGGAGAGGGACTAAAGGTCGATATTTCGCAAACCAACCTTCCTTCCGTAGTGGAAATTATGTCTCAGGAATGACTCTGGATTTTAAGAACGGTAGTGTTGTCAGTGCAAAAGCCGTGAAAGGTGATATTTTTCTGAAAAAAATGATAAGTATGGACCCAGGTGCTAGTAAAGTGGGTGAGTTTTCCCTTACGGATAAACGATTTTCAAAAATTGACAGGTTTATGGCAGATACTTTGTTTGATGAGAATTTTGGCGGAAAAAATGGCAATTGTCACATAGCCATTGGCGCTTCCTATTCTGATACTTACAATGGGGATGTTGCTAAACTCACCTCCGCCAAAAAGAAAGCTTTAGGATTCAATGACTCTGCTTTGCATTGGGATTTGGTTAACACGGAAGAAAAAACCGTGTTTGCCATATTGGATTCCGGGAAAAAAATCACAATTTATGAAAATGGTATGTTCAAGTATTGATAGTTTCGAATCATAGGAGCTCCCATGAAAATGCTTTTTGAATTCCTGCCTGTAATTCTTTTTTTCATTACCTTTAAAATATTCGGGATTTTTCCAGCTACTGCTGTTGCCATAGGTGCCAGCGCAATCCAGATACTTTCTTTTTTGATCTTGAAAAAAAAAATCGAACCTATGATGTGGGTCAGCCTTGGAGTTATCACTGTGTTTGGTGGAGCGACGCTTTTTCTTCATAATGAGATGTTCATCAAGTGGAAACCATCCATTTTATATTGGATTTTTGGAGCTGTCATTCTGGTTGGAAAGATATTCTTTGACAAGAACATGCTTTCACTGCTGATGAATCAGAAAGTTAATCTCCCTGAAAAAGTATGGGAAAAAATGAACATCTCTTGGGCTGTTTTTTTTCTTTCTGTCGGTGTCCTCAATCTTTTTGTTGCATATAGGGCTCCCACTGATGTTTGGGTCAATTTTAAGCTTTTTGGTGTTTTAGGGTTGCTTCTGGTTTTTGCTCTTGTTCAATCCATTTTTTTAACAAAATATATTGAAAAAAAAGAATGAATTTTTTATTTGTTTTTTACTGACCGAGAGGGATGTTTATGGCGACACAGATGCCTATTAAACATATTGAAATGAGTTTTATTGTCATGCCTAAGGATGCAAATCATTATGGCAATGTCCATGGGGGTGTCATAATGAAACAAGCAGATGATATTGCCTATGCCATCGCTTCAAAATATTCAAAAATGAATGTGGTTACTGCACGCTTGCACGAACTCAATTTTATTAATCCTGTTAAAGTGGGAGACATGGTACTGCTTTCTGCGGATCTGGTCAGGGTCGGAAAATCTTCTATGGATGTTATAGTCCGGATTTCTGGTGATAAGCTTACTTCTGGTGAAATCTATGAAGTTGCTGACGCTCTTTTTACCATGGTCGCTGTTGATGATCTGGGTAAGCCTAGTCCTATTCGGCACTGAAGGCGTATGTCTTGAAAAAGATGTTTTTTAATGTTCGTAGAATCTTTTTTATTCTTTTTGTTTTGCTGGCAATATTTTTAAACTTTTCCTTGTTATTTGCGGAAGATTCCTTGTCTGATTGGAACCGGAATAAGAAGGTTTTTCTTGAAAAAAGTGATAAACTTCTAGCTATTATTAAAAGTACCAGTAATAGGATTCCTGTTTTTAATTCTCAACGGGATGTTACTAGGGTATTTGACAGGAATGAAAAGCTCATTGCCGATGCTTTGCCATTAGGCCGTTATCCTGTAGGACCTGGTCGGATTTCGGCGTTTCTCATGTATGCTGTTGTCTGTATGGAGGACGCTGGTTTTTGGCATCATGGAGGGATAGATCCTAAAGGTATTTTTCGTGCAATGATAAGAAATATCCAAAAAAGAAAAATGACAGAAGGGGGGAGCACTCTCACCCAGCAACTGGCAAAAATGCTTTTTACTGGTGGACAAAGGACAATCTCACGTAAAGTTGTTGATATGGCTGCTGCCATGGAACTGGAAAAAAGATATTCCAAAGATGATATTCTTCTCATGTATCTTAACTCCGCTTTTTTTGGGCATGGTACATATGGAGTGGAAGCTGCCTGCAGGCTTTATTTTGATAAGTCTGCCAGTGATGTGACTGTTCCTGAAGCCGCTCTCTTGGCTGGTATTATTAGCAGTCCCAATAATTATTCTCCATTCAGAAACCCTGAACTTGCAAAACGCAAACAGAAACAGGTTCTTCAAAGAATGGCAGATGAAGGGTATATCTCTTCTTCTGTTGTGGAAGGATTATTTGATTCATTCTGGAAAGAAAAAGGTGATGATTATGTGCCCCAGGAGTTTTCCAGCCGTGCAACAAGGATGAATAAGGATTCTTATCTTTCCTCGTATGCTTTTCGGATTTTGGATGATGTTTCTAAAAAAAGTAATGTATACCAGACAAGTTTCACGATTAGGACATCTTTTGATCTGATCCATCAACAATTGATCCGTTCAACAACTAAAGAATATATCGAAGAGATTAATGGTGCGACTAATGATATCCAGGTGTCCGTCGTTGTTATGGATCCACGTTCTGGACAAGTGATTGGCATGGTTGGTGGCAAAGATTATGATAGGGACAATCAGATGAATAGGGCTGTCCAGATGAAACGTCAGATCGGATCCCTTGTCAAACCCTTCCTTTATGCTCTTGCTTTGCATCGTGATGAGACCTTGACGAATACGACTATTTTGACTGACAAAAAGATAATCATCAAGATCCCGGGGCAAAAAGACTGGTCTCCAGCAAATTATGACAATAAATATGTCGGTCCCATCACTTTGGAAGATGCCTTGAAACAGTCAAAAAATACTATTGCTGTTCAGCTACTTGTGAACAGGGTAGGAGCAACTCAATTTGCGAATGTTTTACGCCAGATTTGGGGGGAGAACATTATCCCGCATGGCGAGGAATATCTCTCCCATTCCTTGGGAATCCTTGAATTGACCCCATTACAAGTTGCTCAAGGATATTCTGTACTCGCCAATAAAGGAATTGCCCTTACCCCACGGTTGGTTACTTCAGTGATTACAAATAATACCACTTTCACAGATGGTTTCGGATTACAGCAGGAAATGCTCTCCATGGATTTGTCTTATATGTATGACCCTCTTGATGAAGACCACTCTTCCTTGGATAAAAATCTTTTATTTTCTCCTGTAACAGAAAGTACACAGACAAATCTGATCGCTTTTGAGAATTCTTTGGAAGAAACTAACTCTTTTGAAGACGAAATAGGGGGGGGGATTGAAAAGGGGCAATTTGATTTCTCTCAACCTCCTGATCCAGATGCTCCTTTTGAGGAAACCTTTGATAAGGAAGATTTTTCTGCATGGCGCTGGGGACCTTTTATTCCATCCCTGATCATCTCACGGGATGTACATGACATGATGATAAGAGCTACAGAAAGGGAAGAAGCCCTAAATGCGATGACGAACTTTTTGCCTGATGAAATGGATGACCCTGGTCGTATTTTCAAGAAAGCCTCTATGAAAAAATTGACTTCCATGCTTGAATGGGTGACTCGCAAAGGCGGTACAGCTGAATGGGCTGCGATCAAAGAGCATTTTACAAATACGATCGCTAGTAAGACAGGGACGACAAGTGAAAATAGGGATGCCTGGTTTGCCTCTTATGCTGATAATCTTGTAGTGGTTGTCTGGGTCGGTTATGATGATAACAGAAAGTTACCTAAGGGAGGAGCAGGTATGGCAGCTCCTCTAGGGTTAAGGATTTGGAAGCGCTTGTCTCCGGTTGTTAATATGGGTGTTGATAGCGTACAGGATTAATCAGGATAAGAGGTTTTTTAAGTGGTTTCCGAACTATTATAGGTTGAACCTGAAATTTACCACATCACCATCCTGCATTACATATTCCTTTCCTTCCAGACGTAACTTCCCTTTTTCCCTGATTCTTGCAAAGGATCCGTTTTCAGCTATCAGATCGTCGTATTTCACTACCTCAGCGGAAATGAATCCTTTCTCAAAATCTGTATGGATGACTCCGGCTGCTTGCGGTGCTTTTGTACCCTTCTTGATGGTCCATGCCCTGCTTTCATCTTCTCCACATGTGAGGTAAGAAATAAGGCTGAGAAGATGGTATCCTGCATGTGCTAGTCTTATGATTCCAGATTCCTTCACTCCTAAATCATCCAGATAGGCTTTTCTATCCTCGTCAGTAAGATCCTTCAGTTCTGCTTCTATTCTTGCGGAGAAAGGTACCAGTTCCATGTTGTGCTCATTCACATAATCCGAAAGAGCTTTGTAATGGGGATTTGATTCAGGACTTTTCAGTTCATCCTCACTTACATTCGCCGCAATCATCATCGGTTTTATTGTAAGGAAGAATAGGGGATCAATGGCATTTCTCTCTTCAGGTGTAAGCTCAAGGGAAGCGAGGAGTTTTCCCTCATTCAAATGCTTGTCACATTTTTCAAGTGTTGCCATTTCAAGAAGCACCTCTGGTGTCCCGCTCCCACTCTTTGTGGATTTTTTGTTTTTTTCCATACGGAGGGAGATGCTTTCCAGGTCTTTCAAGAGAAGTTCTGTGTTTATGATTTCTATGTCACGGACAGGATCAACAGCTCCTATATGGACAACGTCTTCCTGTTTGAAAAGCCTCACTACCTGGGTGATCGCGTCTACTTCACGGATATGTGAAAGGAATTTGTTTCCCAGCCCTTCGCCTTTGGCTGCTCCTTTTACCAGACCGGCAATGTCTGTGAACTGGATGGCAGTATATGTTTTCTTTTTTGATTTGAACATTTCTGCAAGCTTGTCGACACGTTCGTCAACTACTGCTACAACCCCTTCATTTGCATCTATGGTGCAAAAAGGATAGTTTTCCGCAGGAATGTTTGCATTCGTCAGTGCGTTAAATAGTGTCGATTTCCCAACGTTTGGAAGTCCGACTATACCAATGGAAAGAGCCATGTTTTTATCCTTAAAAAAAGGTCATTCAATATAGCCATATTTAGGCTTTTTGTCAAATCGATTTTGGGTGATTTATGGCATTCTTATCCGTGGCCGCGATTGGGACAAAGAACTCGAATTTGTGATCTCCAATAAATTCTGATTTCCTTCCTTCCCCCATAGTAGTCTCATTTTTTTTTAATTCGACTTCTCACGTTTTTTTTATTATACTAAAAAACTTTGTTAACTAAGGATTTGTGGTGCTATGATTATTGTAATGTCCCCAAAAGCGAAACGCCAAGAGCTTGATAAGGTCCTGGCAGAGGTAAAAAGAATCGGTCTTGCGCCTCACGTTTCTATTGGTAAAGAACGTAAGCTTATCTTGGTCATCGGTGACGAGAGAAAGCTTGATCTTGAAGTGATCAAGGCGTTTTCAGGTGTTGAGGATGTCCATCCTATACTGAAACCATATAAGCAGGCTTCTCGGGAATTTCATCCTGAAGACACTATCGTCAAAGTTGATGATGTAAATATCGGAGGTCCGGAAATCATTATAATGGGAGGACCTTGTTCCATTGAATCTGAAAAACAGATTGTTGAAATTGCCCATAAAGTAAAGGAGAAAGGTGCTCGTATCCTTAGAGGTGGAGCTTTCAAACCTCGCACTTCACCGTATGCATTCCAAGGACTTGGTGAAAAAGGATTGAAGTTTCTTAAGAAAGCTAAAAAAGAGACAGGTCTTGTTACGATTTCTGAGGTCATGGATACTTCAGAAGTGGCTCTTGTTGCCAAGTATGTTGATATCCTCCAAATTGGAACTCGTAATATGCAGAATTTCAAACTTCTTAAGGCAGTAGGGAAAACGAATAAGCCTGTTTTGCTTAAACGTGGGATGTCGTCATATTTTGATGAGTTCCTCATGAGTGCTGAATATATCATGTCAGAAGGGAACCATAATGTGATCCTTTGTGAACGTGGTATTCGTACATTTGTGGAATATACACGGAATACTTTGGATTTGAATATTATCCCTGTCTTGAAAATGACAACTCACCTTCCTGTTGTTGTTGATGCAAGTCATGGTACGGGTATAAGAAAAATTGTGAGACCAATGTCTCGTGCAGCCGTAGCTGCTGGTGCTGATGGTCTGGTTGTTGAAACGCATACACATCCAGAAAAATCATTCTCAGATGCTGCTCAGACAGTGGATTTGGAAGAATTTGGTCGGATTGTTACGGAATCAAAGGCTATCGCAAAGGTTATTGGTCGATATTAGTTTTAGGATTTTTTTGCGCCCATAGCTCAGCTGGATAGAGCGTCAGGTTGCGGACCTGAAGGTCGGGAGTTCGAATCTCTCTGGGCGCACATGTAAGTCGGCTAACCGGCTGTTTAGGCGACTACTGGTCGCCTATTTTTTTGCGCCCGTAGCTCAATTGGATAGAGTGTTGGCCTCCGAAGCCAGAGGTTGTGAGTTCGATTCTCGCCGGGCGCAATATTCTTCTGAAATTGATTTTTAACCATATCTTAACAATCCATGCTTTACTTAATAAACATTTGATTTATTTTATTTTTTTTTATAATTTTTTTAATATGAGGTCTTAATGAAAGAACTTATTGCTGTTTTGGATGATGAACCCGATTTATTGGAATTGATTTCTGTTAATCTTAAAAAGAACGGTTACAGAAGCAAAGAATTCGATAATGTCAAAAGTTTTTATTCCTTTTTACGTTCAGAGAAGCCAGACCTTCTTATTTTAGATCTCATGTTACCTGACTCTGATGGTATGGAAGTCTGTAAATATCTTAAAAAAGATGAAAAATACGCCTCTATTCCCATTATTATGCTTACTGCCAAAAAATCTGAAGTTGATAAAGTCTTAGGTCTGGAGCTTGGTGCTGATGATTATATCACAAAACCGTTTTCTGTTGCTGAGCTTCTTGCCCGTATTAAGGCTGTTCTTAGAAGGCGGTCAGCCAGTCCTTCCGGTCCCTTCATAAATATTGATGATATTATCACGATTGACCTTCAGAAACATGATGTAAAGGTGAATAAGAAGACTGTTGAACTGACTTTGACTGAATTTAAAATTTTGGAATTGTTGTCCTCTTCCCGTGGCCAGGTTTTTTCCAGAGAACAATTGTTGGATAATGTTTGGGGGCTTGATGTTGCTGTTAATGATAGGACTGTGGATGTCCATATAAAGAATCTGAGGGATAAACTGGGATCGGCTGCTTCTTTGATAAAGAATATTAGAGGAATCGGTTATAAGATGAAATAGGCGGAGTTATGAAAAGATTGTTTGTCTCTAATTTTTTTCTGAAAGTTTTTTTGGGATACCTCTTGATTACGTTGACTCTTTCAGGGCTTGTTTTTTTTGCCACAACTCGAATTATCAGACATAATTATATAGCTTCCATGCAGAGCAAATTGCTGGATATTTCCAGATCCACGAGAGATTCAATCGCTTCTGGATTGATATCAGGAAAAATTGAACCCATCAACAGGAATCTCTTTGACCTATCCAAGGAATTACACATTCGGTTTACTATCATCAATCCTGATGGAAATGTACTGATAGATTCAGAAACAGATCCTATTAAAATGGAAAACCATAAATTTAGAAAGGAAGTAATGGAAGCCTTTTCTGGTGAATATGGGACAGCTATCAGGTACAGTGCTACTGAAAAAAAGGATATGCTGTATGTTGCTATTCCTGTCATGATCAATAACAGGATAATCGCTGTTTTTCGTTCTAGCATGTATTTAAGGGAAATTCAAGGGGTGTTGAATGATCTCTTTTTTAGTATTGTGCGTATTACTCTTTTCATCATTTTGATTGGATCTATTGCTATAGTCCTTTTTGCTAAAAATATTACTGATCCGATTCGTGAGTTGTCAAAGTTGTCTCAAAAAGTGGCAGATGGTGATTTTTCTGTCCGGTCATATACAGATTCAAAGGATCCAGAAATATTGGATCTCTTAGAGACCTTTAACCAGATGACTTCCAGGATTCAGTCGCTTTTTACCGAAATATCCCTTCGTAAGGAAGAATTGGACGTCATTATCTTGTCCATGAAGGATGGGCTTCTTGTTTTGGATTCTGATGACAGAATTGTCTTGTTTAACCCTTCTTTTGCAAAAATCATTGGTCATGATTTGAATGTTGGTGTCAATTATTGGGAGTTGATTCGTATCCCTGCTTTTTTTGATTTGGTTGAGAAGGTCAGGAACGGTCTTGTCAATTCGACCTCTGAAATATCCTTAAATGAAAAAACCTATGTCTGTACTTCCATTAATCTCGAACAGAAAAAACAGGTCTTGTATATTTTTTATGATATCACTGAATCAAAAAGGTTTGAAAACATAAAAAAGGATTTTATTGCCAATGTCTCTCATGAATTAAGGACTCCTTTGACCGCTATCATGGGGTTTGCGGAAACACTTCAACAGGATGAGAGTAATCCTGAAAAATCCCATTATTTGGAAATCATAAAAAGGCATACAGACCGTTTGGTCAAGATTGTGGAAGATATCCTTATCCTCTCACAGTTAGAAAGTGATAGGATGGAACTAAACTTTTCTACTGTCAATCTAAAAAGTCTTTTTCAGGATCTTCAATTGCTTTTTCAGCCTCGCTTGAATGAAAAACGTTTAAGTTTGACAATAAATATTGGAGCTGATTGTCCATCCATTAAGGCAGACGCTTTCAGGTTGGAACAGGTCTTTCAGAACCTTTTAGATAATGCACTGAAATATACTGATAAAGGGGAAATTACGGTTTCTGCTGCAGTTAATGACTCAGAAATAGTGGTTTCTATAAAAGATACTGGCATTGGTATCCCAGAAACTGCTATACCTAGACTTTTTGAACGTTTTTATGTCGTTGATAAGTCAAGATCACGTCAGACTGGTGGAACAGGACTAGGTCTTTCTATTGTAAAACACATTATTCTTCAACATAATGGTCGTATTGAAGTCAAAAGTCAGGTTGGATACGGAACCGTGTTTTCTGTCTTTTTACCCTTCTCACAAGCATCTTCTTAACCGATTCTTAACAATCCCTTAACAATAAATCCTTTTTTCAGGTTATTTTTATCTAACAAATATTCAATATGGATGTTTCCCTGTTAACATAAAATTTATTTTTCGTAAATAACCCCTTAACACAAGATGTGTTTATTTCATTCGTTCGGTTGAACGAAATTTAAATTTTTTAGGAGGTCTTTCAAATGAAGAGAAATCTTCGTCTCGCTCTCGCTGCCTGCTTAGCAGGTGTTTTCATGTTAGGTGCTTCAAGCGTTTTCGCTGTGGACACCAAAATCAGTGCTGAAGTCTGGGCTCGGTATAATGCCCAATTACAACCAGACAAATCTACGGCAGAAGCAACCAATGTGTTGAAACAGAATGGCTTCTCAATCCAACGTGGTTATGTCACATTGAATCCTAAGTTCAATGATGAAATGGCTTTCCGCTTCACTTTTGACTTGCATGATGTTAGTTCCCTTTATCTGAAGTATGCCTATTTCCAGTACACTCTCCCTACAATGCCTGACCTGACAATGTATGCTGGTCTCATCAAGACATATTTCGGTACTCTCGATTCTTGGTCTTATGTAACTATTGACAAGGATTTGTCAGATATCGCTGGTGTTTCCAGTGCTGATCAAGGCGTTTCAGCTTACTATTATCTGCCAAGTGGTCTCGGTAACTGTGCTTTTGAAATCATGAATGGTGAAGGCTATAAGAAAAAATCTTCATACAATACTACTAACGTTCATCCTGCTTATGTTGCCAATCTCTCACTCACTCCAATGGCTGGTCTTACTGTTGGTGGTGCTGTCAAGTACCAATATGAAGGTTCACTCGGAAAGGAAATACAGAAGACTTTTTACAACGCTAACCTGAAGTATGTGATGGGACCTTCTGAACTTTGGCTTCAGTATGTATCTATTGAAGCACAGAAGGATCATGCAGTTGATAGCTATTTGCTAAGTGCATACTACATGGGTATGTTTGTATTCAATATGAAGTCTGTTGAAGGGCTTCCTCCCATGGAACTGATTCTCAGAGGTGATTTTAAGGATCCAAAGGCAGGTACTGTAACTTATGATTCTACAACACGTGCAACAATAGTAGCCACTATAGGTATGAATTATAATATCACTAAAGGTGTCACTTTCCAGCTCAATTATACTCGCGAGATGCCAGAATCCCTTCTTTCTGTAGATACACCTGAAAACAGCTACAAGATTTCTGATAAGCTTGCAGCCCAGCTCAAGATCTCTTTCAGCGCAAAAGCCAAGTAAGTAAAACTTTTAGGAGGTTTTATAATGATGAATTTGAAGAAAATTCTTTTCGTAATGACAGCCATTATGGCTGTAACAGCTATCGGTCTCACACCTGCTTCTGCCCGTGGTAATAAGAATGCGAACAAGATCACTATCGCTGGTTCAACAACTGTTCTCCCTATCAGCCAGAAAGCTGCAGAAGTTTTCATGCAGAATAATCCTGGAATCAACGTCTCTGTCCGCGGTGGTGGTTCTTCCATAGGTATCGCTGGAGTCATCGACAACACGATTAACATCGGTGATGCTTCCAGAAAGATTAAAAATAAAGAAGTATCCAAAGCTAAAGCAAATGGAAGAAATGTTCAGGAATTTCCTATTGCTAAAGATGGTCTTGCAATAATTGTAAACTTGGAAAATGGTGTAAATGAACTTTCTGTCAAACAGATTGCTGATATCTTCACTGGTAAGATTGATAACTGGAGTCAGGTCGGTGGAGCTAATCTGCCAATCGTTCCTATTTCCAGAGATACATCTTCAGGTACTTTTGAAACATTTATTACCCTTGTTCTCAAAGGTGGTAAAGTAAAAGAAGGAGCACTCATGCTTGCCGCTAACAGTGCTGTGGAATCTGCTGTTTCAACAACTCCTGGAGCTATCGGTTATATCGGAGTTGGTTTTATTTCTGATAAAATCAAAGTTCTCAGCGTTGAAGGGGTCATGGCTTCTGCGGAATCAGTAAAAAATGGTTCCTATAAGTTGAATCGTTACCTTTATATGTACACTCCAGGTGTGCCTACTGGTAATACAAAGAAATTCCTTGATTTTGTCCTCTCTCCTGAAGGTCAGAAGATTGTTGATGAAGTAGGTTACGTTTCTGTCAAATAGTAATAGGGTTCACAAATCGCCTTGAGCGTTGTTTTATGTCCTGTCCGGATTTAAGTCTGGACAGGACCGCTCTTTTTATTGGAGTTCTCATGAAATTAAGTGTCAAATCACTCTGGGATGGCATCTTTTATGGCATTGCTCTCTTCTCTGCGCTTACTGCAGTACTTTTCCTGTTCGGTATAATCATAAGTCTTTTTATTGAAGGCGCTGGAATTTTCAAGGAAGTGGGTATTTTCAAATTTATTTTTGGTACTGCTTGGTATCCAACCTATGACCCAGCTGAATTTGGTATTTTGCCTCTCATATATGGATCTGCTATAGTTACTGTGATTGCTCTGATTTTTGCAGTACCTCTTGGCTTGGGTGTTGCTGTTTATATATCGGAAATTGCTGGCCCGAAACAGAAAGAATTCCTTAAACCTTTTATAGAACTCCTTGCAGGCATTCCTTCAGTTATTTATGGCTTGTTTGGTATGGCTTTTTTGGCTCCTTTCTTACAACATTTGTTCGGTCTTCCCAACGGTCTTAATGCTTTTACAGCAGGAATTATTCTTGGTGTTATGGTCATTCCTATCATTTCAAGTATTTCAGAGGATGCTATAAACTCCGTCCCACGGACCCTTCGTGAAGCGTCCTATTCCTTAGGTGCTAATACTTGGGAAACGATTGTTCGTGTTGTACTGCCTAGTGCCCGTTCTGGTATTGTTGCAGGCATTATTCTTGGCTTTGGACGTGCTGTCGGTGAGACCATGGTCGTTTTGATGGTTGCTGGAAATTCCGCTCTGATTTCCACTTCAATTTTTCAGCCTGTCAGACCAATGCCGTCTGCCATAGCTTCAGAAATGGCAGAAACAGCCTTCCAGAGTTCCCATTTTCAAGCTCTCTTCGGTATCGCTATTGTCCTTTTTATTATGACGTTCATTACGAATATCATTACCGAATTTGTAAAAAGCAGATATAAAAAGGCTCTCACATGAGGATGTATGATGAAAACTGATTCACGTTCCATAAAGAGTTTCCTCGGACTTTCGTTCCTGAAAATCTCGATTTTTATCAGCATTTTTTTCTTATTGGTATTTTTAATCCTTATTTTTGCTAAAGGCGGGAAAGTTCTTTCTTGGTCTTTTCTTTCGGAATTCCCAAAAAACGGAATGACTCAAGGTGGAATTTTCCCGGCCATTGTTGGTACCTTTTGGCTTACCATTATGTCTGTGCTTATCGCTTTTCCTCTTGGTGTCATGTCTGCTGTATTCCTTACAGAATACGCTAAACCGCTTTGGCTTGTTAAAGTTGTCAATACTGCCATCAATACCCTTGCCGGTGTACCATCAATTGTCTTTGGTCTTTTTGGTCTTGCAATTTTTGTCAATGCTCTGGACTTTGGTCCATCCCTGATTTCTGGATCGCTCACACTTTCAATTCTGATTTTACCTATAATCATCAATTCCACAGTAGAAGCGATCAAGGTTGTACCAAAAGAATTCAGGGAGGCCTCTTTTGCTCTTGGTGCTTCAAAACGTGAAACCATCTGGAAAGTGGTCTTGCCCGCAGCTCTTCCAAGTATTCTTACAGGTGCTATCATCAGTGTTGGTAGGGCTGCTGGTGAAACAGCTCCGATTCTCTTTACATGCGCAACTTTTTATTCTCTTCAACTCCCGACAAGCATCTGGGATGAAGTAATGGCCATGCCGTATCATATTTATGCTCTTATGACGGAAGGCACTGCCCGTGAGTTCCAGGTTCCTATTGCTTATGGGACTGCGATTGTTTTGCTTGTTCTTGTCATCTCAGTCAATCTCATTGCTATCCTCATCAGATATAATATCAGAAGGAAAAGAAAATGGTAGAATTAAACGGTTCTTTAAACTCTAAAGAAGGGATTCATGTCGAAAACCTTCATCTTTGGTTCTCGCAAAACCATGTCCTTAATAATGTGACGATGCCGATCCATTCCAAAAAAGTCACTGCCATTATGGGACCATCCGGTTGTGGTAAATCAACTCTGATCCGTTGTTTTAATAGGATGAATGATTTTATCCAAGGAACCCGTATTACGGGAAGTATTGTCATGGATAATGTGAACATATATGGTGAAGGTATTGATATTTTTGCGTTAAGGACAAAATGCGGTATGGTTTTTCAAAAACCGAATCCTTTTCCCAAATCCATATTTGATAATGTCTCTTTCGGTCTTGTAATCAAAGGCAATCATAACCGACGTTTTCTTGCTGAAAAAGTTGAGACCAGTTTGAAATCCGCAGGATTATGGAATGAGGTCAAAGACAGGTTAGCTCATTCTGCCATGGAATTATCAGGAGGACAGCAACAACGTCTTTGTATTGCTAGGGCTCTTGCAACTGATCCGGAAATTTTGCTTTTAGATGAACCAACATCAGCTCTTGATCCGCAGTCTACAAGTAAAATTGAGGAATTGCTGCTTGAATTGAAAAATACCGTTACTGTGGCCATTGTCACTCACAATATCGGTCAGGCAGGAAGGGTCTCTGATTATACTGCATTCCTTTACCTTGGAGAGCTAGTTGAATTCGGCCAGACAGAACAGCTTTTTACTGTTCCCAAAGATAAGCGGACTGAAGCCTATCTTACAGGGAAGTTCGGTTAAGAATGAATAATATTTATAGGAGATGATAATGATAAATGAGAAACTTGACAAGATCAGAGAAAAAATAATACAGGAAGCTACACTCGTTGAACAGATGATAGGGAAAAGCCTGAAAGGACTTCAAGAGAAAAGACTTCAGATGCTTCTTGAAGTAATAGAAAAAGATGAAAAAGTGATTAACCGTCTAGAATTGGAAATTGATGAGATGTGTACAGACATGATTGCTTTGAATCAACCGGAAGCCAAAGATTTGCGAACCGTGCTGATGATCCTCAAGATGAATAGCGACCTGGAAAGAATGGGAGATCAGGCTGTGAATATCTCTCAGAGCGCAATGTTTCTACTGGAAGAAAAAAATCTATTCATAACAGATGAATTTTATACGATGGCAGAAGTGACAAAAGGCATGATTAAGGACTCGATCAATTCATTCATAAAAGAGGATAAGAATCTTGCGACAGAAGTTTGTAAACGTGATGATATAGTTGATTCTTCACGTGATATGATACTTGAAAAAATGTATGAAATAATGGCGAAAAATCCAAGTGTAATAAAAGGGTCTTTTCATATGATACGAATCGCCAATGAACTGGAGAGAATAGCAGACTTAACAACCAATATATGTGAAGATACTATTTTTATAGCTGACGGTAGAGTGATAAAGCATCATCAAGATGAAAAAAATTGATTTTTTTTATAAAAAAAATGCAGAAAAACTTGACTTCTTCCGAAATATTGTGTATATTCAATCCTCAATTTTGATGAAAATCAAGGTTGTTTGAATCGCTCTTTGAGATGGACGAACTTTTCTGGTATTTGTTGCGAAGCAACTTGCTTCTTGAATACAAAAATCACGAAAATTTTAATAATAATTTTTGAAGAAATGCTTGACTTTTCTAATAAAAAATATTAGATTATGAACCATTCTTTAAGCCTTCATGTGAAGGTGAAATTTGCTCTTTTAAAGCTGAATAGAAGAACCGACAGTTTCTTGTGAGTTTGTGGATTTTTTCTTTAATTAGAAAAAAACTACTACGGAGAGTTTGATTCTGG
The DNA here is from genome assembly GCA_020722765.1 of Brevinema andersonii. GTDB lineage: Bacteria > Spirochaetota > DYKD01 > DYKD01 > DYKD01 > DYKD01. The sequence goes on from DYKD01000021.1 coordinate 42,247, forward strand.
CTCAGAATGAACGCTGGCGGCGTGCCTAAGGCATGCAAGTCGCACGTGAAAAGGGTAACCTGAGTAAAGTGGCGGACTGGTGAGTAACGCGTGGGTAATCTGCCTTTTAGCTGGGGATAATACGGCGAAAGCTGTACTAATACCGAATGTGGCTAACAGATTTCGATCTGTTAATTAAAGGTGGCTCGCAAGAGCTACCGCTAAAAGATGAGCCCGCGTCCTATTAGTTTGTTGGTAAGGTAATGGCTTACCAAGACTACGATGGGTAACCGACCTGAGAGGGTAAACGGTCACATTGGGACTGAGATACGGCCCAGACTCCTACGGGAGGCAGCAGCTAGGAATATTCCGCAATGGACGAAAGTCTGACGGAGCGACGCCGCGTGGATGATGAAGGCCTTCGGGTTGTAAAATCCTTTCGTGCGGGAAGATTTTTTGTAGGGTAAACAATCCTACTGATCGACTGTACCGCAGGAAGAAGCCCCGGCTAATTACGTGCCAGCAGCCGCGGTAATACGTATGGGGCGAGCGTTATTCGGATTTATTGGGCGTAAAGCGTATGTCGGGGGCTTATTAAGTCGAGGGTGAAATTTTCTCGCTCAACGTGAAAATTGCTTTCGAAACTGATAGGCTAGAGTTTTGGAGAGGAGATTGGAATTCCAGGTGTAGGGGTGAAATCTGTAGATATCTGGAAGAACACCAGTGGCGAAGGCGAATCTCTGGCCAAAAACTGACCCTTAGATACGAAAGCCAGGGGAGCAAACGGGATTAGATACCCCGGTAGTCCTGGCCATAAACGTTGATCACTAGGTGATGGAGGTATTCACTTTCATTGCCAAAGCTAACGCGTTAAGTGATCCGCCTGGGGAGTACGCCGGCAACGGTGAAACTCAAAGAAATTGACGGGGGCCCGCACAAGCGGTGGAGCATGTGGCTTAATTCGATGGTACGCGAGGAACCTTACCAGGGTTTGACATGCTAGAAGTAGAAGTATGAAAGTATAACGACCGGTATCCAGCCCGGAGCTAGTACAGGTGCTGCATGGCTGTCGTCAGCTCGTGTCGTGAGATGTTGGGTTAAGTCCCGTAACGAGCGCAACCC
>DYKD01000302.1 GCA_020722765.1 Brevinema andersonii
AATTCTTGTGTCTTACGTATTTCTGCAATATCTTGAATATATTTCATTTCAAGCCTTGTCAGACGCTCATCCATCTTCGCATACTTCATTTCCAGCGGTCCGAACGTTAGATATTGCCCCAACGCTATTGTACTGGTAATGATAGCGACTATTGTCGCCACTATTGCTACAATTGTTTTTACATCTTTCAGCATGCTGTCGTCCAAGTTAGAAGATATCATTCCAAAGCGCATCAATTGCTAATCCTATTACTCCGACACCGAGCATCGCATACTGTATTTCATTTCGCATTTTCACTTCAACTCGGATAAATCCAATATCGAAATAAAAGCTATGGCCGAACTCATTGATCGGAAAAGCTCTGCCGGTTTGCACCAACCGTAAGCCGCGATTGTGAACAAATGAGTAAAGTGTCCAGTAACTGAACCATTGATTTGCCGTTCTCCAGCTCAGAAGCCGTTGTTTCGGATGCCAATTGGCAATGAGCAGGCCAGCACCAACCATTGCACTTCTCCGTAAACCGTAGTGCAAGTGGCTATTTGCTTTTGTGAAACCCGGCCATTTGCTGTTTTCGTCAAGAAAATTGAATCCTTGTTCTGCCCCTTCCTCGAATCCAACTACCAAACCGAAAATCCCGGCCAAGTATTTTGCTGTAAGATTCTCTTGAAGATTTTTTTGGAGATTCTTTTGCTTTGGCGTCTCACAATGCCCAATTCCCCATCCAATTAAAAGACATCCAATTAGCCAGATAATTACAAAGACCTTTTTCATATTTTCACTGTCCGAACAATATTGAACAATATTGATATGTTGATGGCCACTAATATTCCAAGTGCATCTACGATAATATCCCAAAAGCTATCCCAAATAATTCGTTTTCCATAAATTAACAATTGAGCCGTCTCAATTCCAAGCCAATAACTAATGGTAATCTTCCATCCGAGCAAAATACACATTACGAAACATCCAATGAAATGCGTTATTTTGTCGTGTATGTTGAACCACAAGATAATTCTATTCCATAGTGAATTCATTTGTGATCGCCTTTAATTTCTGCTGATTCATTAATACTGTCTGGAGCAACACTATTATCCACCTCCCAGCGAATATCCCAGATGTTTGATTGCTTGAAAATTGCTTTCACTTCCTTTTCAATCTGTTTGTCTGACATTCCCTCGAAAAGCCAAATAAGCTTTTCTTCTTTCAGATAGCCGAGCAGACTTTTCTTTGCCAACGCATGCTTAAGACATTTTGCCTCTTGCTGCGCAAGCAAAGATTTCATCGTTTTTTTGTCTTTCTCGGTAATTTCTGGTACATCAGGAACATAGTCGGCAAATTTCTTATCCAATCG
>DYKD01000303.1 GCA_020722765.1 Brevinema andersonii
GGCAGTGTAGTTTCAACTGCCTGTCTCGCCGTAGTTGCATATACGGCGTATAAATCTGGTATACCATTAGCGGCTAACGCTAAATACCGTACCACATGGCAGACTGCTCCAACGTCCCCCTGTACGAGGACAAAGGTTGTATTATCCAGATGCTCCATGATCCACGCCTTTATTGGGTGGATCAAATCCGAAATACTTTCAACTGCAGGGTCGATTTGACCCCACAGTTTTTGGAGATCGTCTGGCATATAGACGAAATCGTCTATACGCAGACTTTCCTTTGCATCCGCCACCTGCTCTGGTGTGAGCGGGTGGTTCATCACAACAAGCATTCTTCTCATTCTATTTCCCTCCTTCCTTTACAATCGCTGTCACTATTCTATATGCTTGATCCTCTTTACTGCCTTCTACAAGAATAATAGAGGCAGTTCCAAAATTATTCTTGATCCACTCCTTAATAGGTTGGATCAAGGTCGCAAGATCCTCCACAGAAGGATCAATTCGATCCTGCTTTTTTAGATTGTCTAACATAGAACCTAAATTTACTAAAGGCAGAACACCTTCTACATCCTCTATAGAGCCTAAGTAATTCAGTATCACAAGCATCCTTCTCATTCTATTTCCCTCCCTTTCAATCTTGCGCGTTCGGATCGAACGCATAATACCATATCTCATCTTCGTTATCATCATCACTTGACCCTCTAACCTTCACAACACCTATAAGATCGATCTCCATCGCACTTATCACACCATATATGCCGTTATCAGACGAGATCTCCCCCACAATGTAACCCTTAGATTCCATAATCTGTTTCCATTTTTCCCCCTCCTCAATACCGATCCCTTCAATTTTACTTCGTTGTTTTTTTGGTTGCGCTTCAAGAGTATAAAACCAAATTCCTGCCGTAAAAAGACCTGGCCTTTTTACCATCACTACCTCAGAAGCCCCTCGAAGTTTCAAATACTCTAAAACTTTTTCAACAGATTGGAAAGTAATATCCTCCCGTACAACAAACCCCTTTTTGAGCATTTCTTTTTCCCACCTTCTACCCTCTTTCATCCCTATTTCTTTTAACTCAGTATACATTCTTATTTCCCCTCCTTCTGTACTTTATTGGGGTCTATGGCGTAGTACCACTTCTTACCTTCTCCTTTTATTGCTCCTTCAAAGTTTTCATTTTCCAAAAACCTTATTGCCCGATAACCCCATAACGAATCATCCGATACATACTCTTTTATTGCATATCCCTTTTCTTCCATCTCTTTCATCCAATCCTTAACTTCCATCTTACTCATCCCTTCCGTTTTATCTTTTACAACCATAGTATACCACCCCCGCGAACACGAAGTC
>DYKD01000304.1 GCA_020722765.1 Brevinema andersonii
TTTTTATATTTCCAGTTTGGAGCTAAGTTGCGTTTCAATTATTCACCAAGAACTAATCATGATAATAAGAGACATTCAGAGTTCTATTCTGTCCAACTTTTTCAAGCAGAAAATCATTGTCATTTATGGTCCTAGGCAGGTTGGTAAAACAACCTTGCTCAATCAGCTAAAACAGGAAATGAAGTATCCTTCAATGAACTTGCTACGATACTGGTATCAGGAACATGATGATTTCAAACATTAACAGGCTGGAAATACGTCAGGACAGGGGAGAGCTCTGGGAAAATTTTGCTTATCAGCGAACGTATGAAACAGATAGAATACACGAGGTCTATGGTAAAAAGTTATTTTTGGCGGACACAGCAACAGCAGGAGATTGATTATGTTGAGGATAGTGATGGCATGATCACGGCCTTTGAATTCAAGTCTGGAAAGCGAAAGGTCTCTTTCCCACAGGCTTTTAAGACAGCCTATCCCGGAAACAAGTTTGAAATCATCAATAGGAATCAGAGTTTCCTTCGGGGAGACCGTCTTTTTCTTACCGAAGGACGTTCGAAATATGGAGATGGCGGGGGCGTGTCAAGTGGTTCAGCTCTTGGTCGTGCAATGACACGTAATATGTGAAGCTTTTTTTTGATAGCTACGCTTTCCCTTTTTGTACGTCCTTGTGGTGCGTCAGGCCACGGACCTTCCTGAATTTTTAGGTGAAAATAGATTTTTGCAGCTTCAAGCAGATATTTTCCATAAGCCTTATTGTCTGTCTGTAAGACCATGAATCCGCCAGTGCGGAGGACTTCCCACACACGTTTGAGGAATGAGTCTGACAGCATTCCGAAATGGACTTCTGTCGGATCGAGATAAGGTTGTGGATGGTAGATGTGGATTTCATCAAAGGAATTTTCATCACAGCGGTCACGAAGCCAGGAAACAGCGTCATCAGCAATGAACCGGATGTTAGGAAGCCCTGCGAGTTCTGGTCTAGAAGAGGTCTGCTGGATCATTTGTTTGACAAAATCTATACCTATATGTTCAACAGCAGGATTCTTTTTTGCAGAAGCTATGAGAAAATCACCAGCACCGCAGCCAATATCGAGGATACGGCGGGGGAAAAAAGATTTAGAGATTTCAAGGGTTGGAAACATGATGAGATCTTTTGAATTGTTGGGATTGTTTTTCATTTTGTACTCTTTCGAAACCATCGCAGAGGGTTTTCTATGCAGCTTACATCAAATTCATAATCCATCTTGCGATATGCTGATAGCCGTTTCCTAAACATGGAAATACCAAGTGGTAAATGACAATCGAAATAATCGACCTTGTCCCAAACTTAGTGTAAAATAC
>DYKD01000305.1 GCA_020722765.1 Brevinema andersonii
CGCACTCTTTGCTGATTTAGGCTCGCCCGGAAGGTAGCTCACTATCCCTCCCGCCAAGGTAGTAGTAATGTAGCCATGCTGTTTAAGAAGCTTGTTGCATCTTATCATTTAGTTTCACTATCAACAACAATTGTTTTACTTCTTTTTAGCCGACCCAAAGCCAAAGCACCAAATCTGAAGATTGGCGACAAAGTAAGCTGCCAAACAAGGAAGAATAGAATTAAATCATAATACGGTCTCCAATTGGTTAAAGTGTACCAATTCAAATTTATGGGCGCTGAACTGCCTGTTTCTCCAGCATCATAAAGTAATGGAGTCCAGAGACCTCTTGGTAAAATCAGGCTGCAAACTTCGTCAGGGTAAGCTGCCGTCAGCAAACATAGGTAAGCCATTAAAGTGTCCTGTGCAGAATCTGAGTACTCCAAAAGTGGAGGAGCTCCTAAAATCGAGGATAAAACAATTGGAATACACGCGAGGATTAGAGACGTTGCAATTGCTTTCTTATCCCCAAAAAACCAGATAATATTATTTATAAAAAGGTTCTTCATAGACATATTTTTTCCCATGATTCCACTCCACTTGTCCTGTGTATCTCTTTCGAGGTTCCTCACCTAATCCTTCCCAAATTCTTGTCTCAAAAGCCATTGGAAAAGTCTCATACCAATATGAAGCAGGCTTTGTGTCACCCCACAAACCATCCTTGGCCTTTTGAAGCAATCCAGGTATTAAAGCATACAGAGAATGACCAAACTCTTGCGTCATAGCACGGGCAGCTGACATTATTACACCAGCACCAACATCTCTTGGAAACATGTCAGGAATTAAATAAATACTGGCATTTTTTGGCACTTTCCCCGTAGGAATATAAGTAAAAGCACCTTCGTATTTATTTTTAAGGTCATTCCAAAGATCAGGATGCAGCACTTTCCACCAAAACGGAAAGTCCGTTTGAATTGTGAGAATCTTATCTGAGGAAATCCAGTCTGCTAAAGCTTTTCCATATGCCCCTTCTTGTGATAATGTTTTTAAATCAGAAGTTGTAATTTGGCCTTGAGAAACAGACAATAGTTTTCGATAGTTCTTTTTCAAGCCTTGTTTAATTAAAGAGAGAGCAGTCGAAGGGTCCGAATCCCAAACTTCAATGCTGAGTCCAGATGGGTCAATAAAGTTCACCGGATTCCCCGCCACATATGCATACTGATTGAATGTTCTCGGATCGTGGAGGTTAAGTGTTCCACTCGGGTCAACGCTTAAAAACCTTCCCTGGTTTGTCAAAGACCTATTCGGCGTATGCCAGAGCCCGGAACCGCCCTTATCCCCCAAGTATCCCGCAAAAC
>DYKD01000022.1 GCA_020722765.1 Brevinema andersonii
TTTTTGTGGAGAGTGCTGGAGCTGTGACAGTATGTGCTGTAGGTTCGGATGATGATGCTCCTTTTAAAGGAATGCTTTTAGAAGATATTGACAATGACGGTGATCCAGATATTGTGATGATGGGTGAGACAATGAGTGGTGTTGGGACATTTGTCCTTATCAATGATGGAGCAGGAAATTTTTCCCAATCAGATTCACATGGATTAGAAAAGAGTTATGTGAATGGATCTCTTATTTCAGGTGACATAGACAATGATGGTGACAAGGATATCATCTGTTCCGGGTTCGATGATTATTCTTATGGACCTGTAATGGGAATTTATACGAATGATGGAACAGGGTATTTTGCGGAATATGGCTCTCCTGCTTTTCCTGAATTGGGCTACGTCAATTTGAACCTGTCAGATTTGGATAATGATGGTGATCTGGATCTATTGATGTCAGGAATGACTGAAAACGAGGATCTAGTAACAGTTCTTTTTACGAATTCCGGGGAAGGTAACTTTACAGCCAAGTCTGATTCAGGTCTTCCGCAAATTGGAATAGGGGGGTCAATAACAGGGGATTTTGACAATGACGGGGATCTGGATGTCATTATTGCCGGATTCAGTTTTGTTGGTGAAGACCTGGTTGATTTTTCAAAAATCATGCTGAATGACGGCTCAGCTGTTTTTACTGAAAAAGATCCTGGTTCCCTTCCAGGTGCAGGATATGCATCCATTGCTTCAGGTGATGTGGACAATGATGGTGACCTTGATCTGTTCTTTTCAGGCCTTCAAGTGGAAGAATCTTCATACAAAAACGCAAGCGGTCTTTTTATCAATAATGGGAATGCCTCTTTTGTGGAAGCGGATAAGGATTATTACGCTTCTCCATTTTTTGGAGACCTTCTTCTGAATGATTTTGATGGTGACAAAAAATGTGACATGATTGTTAGTGGTTGGTTGCAGTTTGATGACGAGTCTTGGTTGATGAAATATTATAAGAACCAGGAATCCACACCCAATGCTGTGCCTTCAACTCCCACAGGCATGTCTGCTGTCAATTCTGGCGGGTTCTGGAAGTTCCAGTGGAATCACGCCTCAGATGACCATACTCCGCAAAACCTCATGCGTTATCATATTGCCATTGGCACGAACGTTTCTGGAACCTATGATTACATATCAACATACATTACATTGCCTGCAGGCCAGCCTGCAATAGGAAATGTGGATGGTTTCTCAGCTCCCTCGTATCAGTCTTCAATCCCAGTTGCAAAAACAGTTTATTGGAAAGTCTGTTCCATAGATTCATCCCTTTCTAAGAGTGCGTTCTGTGGGGAACTGTCAACTCTTATTATCCCTTCTGATGACACTCCTCCTGCCCGTGTTGTTCTTTCCACTCCTTCAAACAATAAGTTTGTGGTCACTTCCACTCCGCTTCTTGTATGGAAGAAAACAACTGACGCCCTTTCTGGTGTCAAGAATTATTCAGTACAGATCAGTTCCAACTCCTTTGTAACTATGCGGACTCAGAATGTTGTGTCCACAAACTGGACTGTAGCACCTGCTTTGTCAGAAGGCGTGTGGAAATGGCGTGTCCGTGCTACAGACGTAAGCAACAACACTTCTGTCTGGAGTGTGACAAACTCATTCACGCTTGATGCCACAGCAGGCACTTTGCCTGGTCTTGTTTCTCCTCTCTCTAACAGTGTTTCTGGAAACAGTACTGTTGCGTTCAAATGGAAAAAATCTGCTGATTCCCTTTCTGGGATTACAGGTTACTTGCTTGAAATAGATGATGCTCCTGGTTTTTCTTCTATCAATTACACCTCAAACATCACAGGAAACAGCATTACCAATGCCACAAAGACACTTGTTCCCGGCACCTGGTATTGGCGTGTACGAAGTCTGAATGGCGCTGGGCTTTTAAGCTCCTATCAATCCTGGATTGCACATATAGATCAGACTCCTCCTACAATACCATCTCTTGTTTCACCAGCAAACAATTCCTGGACATCTGGAATGACACCACTTGTGAGTTGGACTGCATCTACGGATCTTGGAAGTGGAATTGCAAGTTATAGGATACTTGTCAGTACGAATTCGGTTTTCAGCACGACAAACAGATTGTTGCTTGTTCCTGGTAACAGGACAAGCACGAATATCAATATCAATCTGGACCAGGCGTGGTATTGGAAAATCCAAAGTCTGGACAATGCAGGGAACTGGTCATCCTTCAGCCCTGCTTGGAAAATTTCCCTTGATACAGCGGGTCCTGAGAAAGTGATGGGTGTCTCTGTTGATGCGGATTGGACACAGGACAATACGCCAGGTATCATCTGGAATAAGCCTTCGGATGGAGCAGGTGTTGGTGTTTCCTTTTATGTTGTTCAGATAGATGACAGTCCTGTCTTTGATTCGCCGGAATCTTTGATAACCAATTCGGGTGGGAACAATACGAACATCACTTTGGCTCCAGTTGCAGACGGGATCTGGTATTTGAGCATTAAAGCTGTTGATGCGCTTGGTAATGATGATGACAGATGGAGTGCGACAAATGCTGTCCGTATTGACACAATAGCACCTTCAGCTCCTGTGTCTGTGTCGCCATCTGACGGTATCTGGACAAAACAGAATCCGGAACTGGTCTGGGGAAAAGCGGCTGATACTGGCAGCTCTGTTTCAAATTATCTGCTTGAAATAGCGAGCAATGCTTCTTTCACTCCTGTGAATACATCAGTCTTGCAGGTTTCAACAAATTACACCCGTCCTTTACCACTCAGCAGCGGGACATGGTACTGGCGTGTGAAAGCGAATGACAAGGCAGGGAACAGCAGTATTGCAACTCCTGTCATGCGAGTGAATATTGACAAGGAACCGCTTCTCCTATCTGCTCCAATGCCTCCTGCAAGCTCGATCATAAGCAAGCTCGATGTGAACTTCTCCTGGCATGGGAATGATGGCACTGGAAGTGGTGCAAGTTTTTACAGGATTGACATTGATCTTGATGGCAATACGAACAACGGTTTTGAAGTCACAAAGCAGACAAACCTTCCATCTTATAGTTATTCTTTTGCAGCTGCAGGAACTTATTCATGGCGTATTTATGGGGTAGATGCGACATCTAACATCTCCTATAGTCCGTTGTGGTCTTTCACAATAGATACGACAATTCCTTCTGCTGAACTGGTTTCACCTGTGAATACTTATGTGACAACAACTCTTCCCTCATTTGTCTGGAGTATCACAACGAACGCTTTCACAAACAGGATCGAGGTAAGCACAAACGCTTTTGCAGATGTGCTCCTCGTTTCAACTGGAACGAATACGAATTATACAAGTATATCTCCATTGCGTCAGGGAACCAACTGGTGGAGAGTGGCTCTCCTGAAAAAATCGTCTGTTACGTGGTACACATCCTATGTCTCTTCTTTCTTTGTGGACAGCATTGTTCCGACAATTCCTGCAAACCAGCTTCCTACAAATGCTTCCTTTATGCAGAATTCTGCACCAGTGTTCCAATGGTCTGTTGCAACAGATTCAGGCAGCGGGATTTCAAAATATATTGTCCAGATAAGCAGTAATTCGGGTTTCTCTGTGACCAACCATGAGTTGTTGTCTGTTTCTACAAGTCTTTTGTCTCCAGCATTGGCAGACAAGGCATGGTACTGGCGTGTTATAGCTATGGATTCTGCCGGGAACAGGAGTGCACCAAGTACAGCCACTGTATTCACAATTGATACGGCAGGCCCTTCTGCAGTATCTATCATATCCCCTGTATCAGGTTCATGGGTGAATGATCCGACCCCTGATGTGAAATGGACAAAAGCGTCTGATGTTTCTGGTGTTGAGGGATACGTGATACAGGTTGATGATAATCCTGCATTCACAAGTATCAACAATTTTATAACAAACTTGGGTGCAACCAGCACTAATGTGGTTTTGCCTTCTCTTGCTGATGGTACATGGAATGTCCGTGTCAGGGCTTTTGATCTGATTGGAAACCAGGGTTCTCCAAGCACGGCTTGCGTGATTCATATTGATACGGTCTCTCCCACAGTGATAGCAGTCTCGCCTGCATCAGGACAGTTTACAGGAAACAGGGATGCATCTTTCACTTGGGTAGGAAACGATTCGTTGAGCGGCGTAAAGAATTACAGGATGAATATTGATCTTAATAATAATGTGTCAGATGGTTTTGAATTTGTAAGCACGAATCTGGCAGCCTCCCCCTTTGCATATTCATTTTCTACAAACGGCACATATCACTGGAATGTCAGGGTTGAGGACAATGCCGGAAATACGAACATGAGCGCAACCTTTGTCCTGACTGTAAACACGAACTCAGCAGAAGCCGCGCTTCACCTTCCTGTGAATGATTATAAGACAGCGAATGTTACCATGAACTTCACTTGGAGCCAGGAATCAGCAAATGGTTCTGTAAGCAACAGGATACAGGTGACAACAAACGGTTTTGCAGGATATGTCCTGGACAGCCAGAAGGGAACGCTTACAAACGAGTCTTCATCATTGGCAGATGGTTCCTATTCATGGCGTGTGATAACCTTTAACAATGTCTCCTATTTCACATCAGAAACACGTACATTCTTGGTAGATTCTCAGGTCCCTGTGCAGTCCGGTTTTTCAACCGCCGCAGGAGATACCAATTCAGGCACACCTTCGTTTGCATATACTGTAACTGATAATGTTTTTGTTGCAAGCAACACGATCACTCTACGGATGAAAATCATGACAAACTCGGCATTGTCAGGAATGTACACTCTCATTTCCAATGGCATAAAAACTCCAGGTGTGCAAGCTTTGATTTCAAAAAACAGCAGCAAGAGTTTTGATGTTTCCTGTGTGGTCACGAACAAGATTCCGAACATATCCATAATTTCTCTCCAGTTGGTTTGTGGAGATTCCTTGTCTTTTGTTACGAACAGGACATGGTTCTGGAACTTGTTTGATTTGAATCCTCCTGATGTCCGCATGACACCTGTGGCAGGGACATACAAGGGAGATACGACAGTGACTGTTTCTGCTTACATGAGTGCAGTGTCAAGCATTATTGACACGTCTGCAAGTGTACATGTCTGGGTGAAGGACGGTTTGCTACCGGAGCCGTCTGTGACAGCGAATGGGACTGTAACAGTGACGCTTAAGGAAGGAAAACAATACCATCTCAGATATTGCGCTGTTGATGCTGTTGGAAACAGTAGTCCTACAAACACGGCTGTTTTCATTGTTTTGAAAGGGCAGGAGAGTCTTTTTGCAGCTTATCCCACTGTTATCGATCTGAAATCTGTCGGCACAGTACGGTTTGTGCTTCCCTCAAAAGAAAAAGTCACAAGTATCAGGATACTGACTGTGAGAGGTGAACTTGTAAAAGAGATCAGAGGCATACCTGAGTCTGCAGGTTTCTATGAATGGAAGATAGATGATTCAGACAAGTTGCCAGCGGGTCATTATGTCGCAAGATTCGGCACACATAAGAACATTCTTGTGATCGTGAAGTAAGGAGAGAACCATGAAAAAGATAATCATAACACTCCTGTTTATTGTTGGAATCGGCCAGTCCTCTGCAAGCCTCCTTCTTGATTTTGAACATTTCAATGCCCGTTTATACGGAACAGCTGAGAGCTTGATTGTGGAAAATGGAGATTTGAATAATCTGGAGGTTTTTCCTGCAAGTATTGCTGGTATTAACGGTCAGCAGTTCGCAACAGGTTATGTCAAATGGATGGATCTTGTCAGTATCTACAGGTTCGGATATGCGAACAACATCGGTCGTGCAGGTACATTCGCTGTTTCAGGTACGTATGCAGGTATGAGTGAATTCCAGAACTATGATTCATTCGGATCAGAACTCGGTCTGCTCAAGGACACGGACATGATGTTCAATGCAGGATATGGTATTCCTGTAGGAAAGAGTGTCCGTGCAGGATTTAATGTCAAGTATATCAATTCCAGAATAGCAGGATATGAGGGGAGTTGCATGGATGCGGGCGCTTCCCTGATGTTCAGGATGTACGCCAAGGGCAAGAATTATGTGTGGTCCGGATTAGGTGTACAGAATGTTCCTATCTTGAAACTCGATCTGGATGGTGAGATATCTGCCTATCCGATACGGTTGCAGAGCGGACTCAACGGAAGATTCAATATTAAGGATGGCTTTTCTGCAAAGATCGGAGGCGCTTTCAGTTATTCCACAGTGTACAACAATCCTTATGCTTCTGCAGGATTGGAAATCAGCATGAAAAACTTCTTGCTGTTGAGAGCGGGATATTATATCTTGGGAAGGGAGAACGACAAGTTCACTCTAGGTCTTGGTCTGCAGGGAATGCTCTCAAAATCCACTGCTGTAGGTGTTGATTATGGGATCAGTCTTATGGATGGGGAGACCGCTCATTTTGTCCAGTTAGGAATGGCCTTGTTCCCAGAGAAAAAGAGGTAACTCTACAGAGTGAAGTATTCCTGTGTAGACCACATTTGAGACACGCTCCTAAAAGTCGTAAAACGAATCTATTTTACTTAGAAATAAAATGTCCCCATTCGGAGACTTTCTCCAGCGGGTCATGACCCGCTGGAGAAGAGGGAAGGATAGAATGCTTCTTAGCATTGAGGTGGGTCAGATTCTAAAAGAGATTGTTCATCCATTCCAGAAAAGTCTCTTTTGGTGAAGGTGGAAGTGAGGATATGATGTCATTTTTCATGACAGTGCCGATCCGGTTCCCCATAAATTTCACATCAGCCCATCTTTTCCAACCATAATCTGAGTTGAAGGATGCTGGGTATCCGAAATGGAAATCGATTTTCTTATTCCCTTTGAACTTGACATCTTTCCCGCGTATGCTGAGTTGTTTCAGATTCCGATATGTATTCCTCTATTATATCGTATCGGTGCGAATTTAATTTGAAAACTTTTAGATGATGTCTGTATAGATACAGTAAAAAATGAATGGAAATTCCCACCGCAAAAAGAAGTGACAGTCATTCGTAAGAAGTTCCTATTTATGCTCGATAATAAATAAAGCCCAAAAAACGCTATTGCTTTCTCCTCTTTCCGCTATTACCACAACCGTTATAGGATTTTGGGTCTCTTTTCTTATGGCAATAGAGGGGTTGGATAGTCTGGCAAAGCGTCAGAATATAATCATCATCACTAGAATATTGGTTAGTCAAGTTTTTCTAATATCATGAGGATATTTGATGTTTTCACAAAAGGAATATTGTTAGAAGACAATACATATTATTGGAATTTGACCAATCCTGAAACAAAAGCTATTTTAATACCAGTTTCTGTCAGTTTCCATGGCATTTCTATAAATGGCTCTGGCAGGAAAATGAGATAGGATCTTTTATTTTAAATATCATATTGGAGAAAAAATGGCAAAATCGAAAACGTCCGACAAATCTGATTCCAAACAGGACAAACCTGTAAAAATCGCTTTTCCAGAAAAGTACACGGCTAATTCCATTGTTGATTATGTGGCAACAAAGAATGCCCTTTCCAAGAAGGATGCCAAGCAGATCTTGGAAGATCTTTATGCTGTCATTAGTGCAGGAATGCAGAAAGGCGCACGCGTCCCTGTAGGTTTTTTTGGAAAAATGTTCGTCAAGATCCGTCCTGCAGCACCAGCAAGAAAAGGTCGAAATCCTTTGACTGGCGAAGAAATCATGCTCAAAGCACGCCCCAAAATGAATGTTCCAAAGTTCTCTTTTGCAAAGGCTTTCAAAGAGACTATAAAAAATTCATAATCAGTCAAAATTGGTTCAGTGCAGCTGAAAGGATATGGCTCGTCCATTTCTTTTCAGCTGTGTTGTTTTTTATCCTAGTCCTAATCCTTTCCGGCATCTATGATCAGATATAAAGAAATCTCTTTCCTTTACAAACAGATTCGTTCATGGTTTGATAACAACGGTTTCATCGAAGTCCGTACAAACAGCATGGCTGAGTCACCAGGATTCGATGGTTATGTTGTTCCCTTTTCCACAACATTAAAAAATCGCAATACTTCCAAACAGCTTCACTTCTGCTCTTCCCCGGAATTCGAGATGAAGAGAATCCTTCATCAGTGCGGGAATGATGCCAAAATCTATCAGATAACAAAGGCATTCAGGCAGGACGCCCTGGATTCCATCCACTCGCCGGAATTCAACATGCTGGAATGGTATAAGACAGGAAAAAATTATTTGGACTCCATGTCTGACTTCGAAAGTCTTTTCAAACACGTCTCATCAAACTTGAATAACAGTGATTTTTTTACTTATCAGGGAAGAAAAATAAATATCAATAGAAACTTTGAAAGAATACGTGTCAGGGATATTTTTCTGGACAAGACAGGGATAGACCTTGACCAGGTGCAAGACCTTTCTGATTTCCATAAAGCTGCAAAAAGAATCGGTGAAAATCATATTGCTGAAGGAAGTTCCTGGGATACTCTTTTTTTTATATTGTTTTTGGACAAGGTGGAAAGGGAGCTGGCTGCTCTTGACCGTCCTGTCATTCTTTATGATTATCCTGTGCAGATCGCATCACTGGCAAGGAACTGTCCTGCAAAACCATGGTATTGTGAACGTTTTGAATGTTATGTCTCAGGTATTGAATTATGCAACGGTTATTCGGAATTGACGGATTATGATGAACACATCCGCAGGTTTGAAGAGATGAACCGTCTCCGTGAAAAACTGGGAGTGGATGCGTATCCTCTTCCTCTCAGGTTATTGGAAGTGATCAAGGCAGGAATGCCTGCAAGTACCGGTGTGGCTTTAGGTCTGGACAGGCTTTGTATGCTCATGCTGGACTGTCAGGATATCAGCGAAATAATCGATCTAGATGTTTTTCGATAAACACGGTCCTTCTGATCATCCCCTTTCGTATCTATCAGTTACCATTCATTTTCTATAGACATTTCATTCCTGGCATCATCAAGAGTCATATCGATTTCAAGGGGATCCCATCAGTCTTTGTAGATAATATAGCAGGCTGTATCCTTGCAACCGTGCAAAGTTGAAAAAAGAACAGACATGTAGCAGATTATGCGGTTATGAGGTGGAAGTCTATGACAGCAAGAACGAACTTGTCGCAAAAATGAACACTTTGGGATACGCTAAAAGGAGAGAATCCTGTCAGTTTCCCTCAGTAAAAATTGATGTCAGGATACCTGTCGCTTTGTCAATTTCCTTGGTTCCAATGATAAGAGGTGGTACAAACCTAAGGATGTTTTCGCCAGCTGTGCCCATGATCAGTCCTTTTTCCCTGGCTTTCTTTACAATGCTGGAAGCTTCAATTTTTTTTGAAAGAGCCAAACCAACCATCAATCCTTTCCCTTTCACTTGTAATACTATGTCAGGAAATAGGGTTTTTAATTTTTCCAGTTTCTTAGAAAAATACAATCCCATTTTTGCAGCATGACTGTCCAGTTTTTTCTTCCTCATTGTATCGAGTACTGCATTGGCAACGGAAGAGGCAAGAAAGTTTCCTCCGAAAGTTGATGCATGTTTACCAGGTTTGAACAGATCTGCCACTTGTGGTTTGGCAATCAAAGCACCTATAGGAAATCCGTTGCCTAATGATTTAGCCAAAGTGAAAACATCCGGTTTGACACCAAAATTCTGGAAAGCAAAAAACTTTCCTGTCCTGCAAAGGCCTGCCTGGACTTCATCAGCTATGACAAGGAAGCTGTGCTGTTTGGCAAGTTTGAAAACCTCGTCAACAAAAGATTTTTCCAGAAGGTTTACGCCACCCTCCCCTTGTAAAAATTCCAACATGATCGCACAGACATGAGGGGTCACTTTTTTCCGCAAATCAGCGATATTATTCGGTTTCACATATTTGAACTGGGAAGGCAGAGGCTCCAACCCTGCCTGGTATTTTTTCTGTCCTGTTGCTGTGATGGTAGCCAGTGTCCTGCCGTGAAAAGAATTATCCAAAGAAAGAATAAGGGTCTTCCCCTTGTTAAAAGTCTTTCCATACAGCCTTGCAAGTTTGATGGCTCCCTCGTTCGCTTCTGCTCCTGAATTGCAGAAAAATGACTTGTAACCGCCTGTCAACTCTCCCAATTTTTTTGCAAGTTCTATCTGTGGGGCGATGTGAAAAAGGTTCGATGTGTGCCACAGCTTGGTTGCCTGACCTGAAAGGACCCTATTCAAATTTTTATCAGCGTGACCCAGTGAACAGACCGCTATCCCTGCAAGGAAATCAAGGTATTTCTTTCCTTTTGAATCGTAAAGCCAGCAACCATCACCTTTGACAAATTCGACATCAGCCCGACTATATGTATTCATCACATATTTTTTTTCATTGAGCAATAATTCTTGCGTGTTCATAACACAACCTCGTAATATGGTATTTCATTCAAAATAACGTACTTTTCGTGATAAGTCAAAAGTGTGGAAGGGATTTTAGTGTTTCTTTCCTGCGAGGTCCCTGATATCACTGATCAGGTTGAAAATACGCGGTCCCGGCACAGTAACGTAATCATGTACCAGGAGATGGATATTCCTGTTTTTTACCGCTTTGAGATGTGGCAGTTTTTCCCAGTCATCCAGAAGGTTCATGTTTTTCAGGGAAGAAGCTCGCATGTCATCCACCAATTCGATGATCATGTCTGGATCCATGTTCAGAATCCCTTCCATGCTCACTGCTGGATACTCCAAAGGCATAACCGATGTGAACGCGTTCTTGCATCCTGCTAGTTGTATGATCTCATTATAGAACCCTTTGTTTCCTGCAACATAGATATTCTTGAGTGACCCTGCATCGCGTCCTACCACAAGCAACAGTTTCAATTCTTTGCCTGTTTTGTGGATCTGTTTTTTTTTGGCAGCAATCTCCTTCTGCAGTCTGGATGCGGTTGTCTCATGTCCTGTCATTTTACCGAGCTTTGTTATGGTTTTTTCGATAGTAACCAAGCTTGTTTGAGTGACAAAAGTCACAGGAATGCCAAGCTGTCTCAGCCTTTTGGAATTATTGATGTCAGAATCCAACAGGAAAACCATGTCCGGTCTTAAGGAGATGATCTTTTCAATTTCCAAATCCAGGAAACCGCCAACCTTGATTTTCTCTTTTGTCTCAGGTGGATAAGCGCAGAAACGTGTCACAGCAACCACCTGTTTCTCCGCTCCAAGAGCGAAGAGTGTTTCTGTGATGCTTGGTGAAAGGGAAACAATCCTGTCAAGTGCAAAACCAGAGATGGGTAAAAGAAAGAGGAGGAATGTTGTCAGGTAAAGTTTCTGTTTCATTTTTTATCCTTTTTTCATGGGAGACAAAACCGGTCTCCCTGCTACGATGTTCGACACAAGCCTTCCTGAAAGTGCTGCAGATATCACACCACCAGGCCAGACCGCATAGTGTCCTGCAGCATGCACGTTTTTAACAGGTGTTGACATCATATTGAAGAAAGGAGCCTTAAAAGAGAGGGAGACCTTGTCGTCATAACACCAGCCACCCGTGGATCCTTCGGAGTTAAGAGAGAACCTGTTGATCGTGAGGGGAGAGCCTACATCGAAATACTCGATTTTCCTGGAAAGCCCAGGAATGAATTTTTCAGCAAGTGTGACAAGTTCCATGCCTACCTGTTTTTTCAGTTGCTTGTATTCATCAGTACGTTTGAAATCAAGGGATCCGTTTTTCCAGAAACCCTGCCAGGAGGCAGAGCTGTAAGTCTGCAGGACAAGTGTTGATTTTCCTTTGGGCGCGAAATCCGGATTTTCTGATCCGAAAAAATTGACAACAGACCACATCGATTTATGGACATCAGCAGGAGAATCCTTATCTGGAAAAACGACATCATAGTTTGGAAACCAGAACGCATGATGGGATTGAAGCTGTTTTTGCAGAATCTCGGGAGGGATATCCACACCAAGATATGCAGCCACAAGGCTTTCTGTAAGTTTTGATTCCTGCACTGTCTTTCTTTTTTTTGATGAGAAAAGTTCCGGATCAAGTATTCCTGCAACAAGCGCCTTGTAGTCACCTGCATAAACGATCTTGTCCGCTTCAATGAATTCGCCTTTTGAGGTCCGTACGCCAATGGCTTTTCCGTTTTTCAGTTCTATTTTCTTGACAAGCGTGTTGCATCGCAATGTTCCACCATTTGCAATATACTGTTGAGCGATGAGATCATGCATTTTTTGCATCCCACCCACAGGATACCAATAATCTTTCATCCACAGGTTCCAGAAACCTGCAAAGAAAATGAAGGGCATCCTGTAATAGCCGATTTCTGTGAACCATCTTCGCAAAGAAGGATTTTTTACAAGACCACACATCTTTTCCCTGTAATCAAACCTGATCCATTTCAATAGGGATGGGAGATGGGGTAGAAAAGAGATCAACCGTGGAAGCGTCGTATCATTCAGAGCAGGAAAGGAGTTTGGAGTGTAATACTTGTCCAGAAAAGCACATACTTTTTTGACTTCCTTGAAAAGAACAGGAATTCCTTTTTCCTCTGGAAAAGCGGCAGATAAGGCGTCTTCTACATCTTTGAAGGAATCTATGAAAAAATCAAAATGATCAGAGACCATCCTATATCGAACTTTTGTCCATTCCAGTTTGTCATAGATACCGAGATCTTGCAGTATGGGAAAGACGATTCCGAGGCTTTCAAAGGACTGGTCTCCACCGTCAAAATAATATTCACCCCTACGAAATCCGGACATGTTACCGCCAGTATGATGGTTCTGTTCCAGGACAGTGACTTTTTTTCCATATCGTGTCAGATAGGACGCGGCCACCATGCCAGCGATTCCACCACCAATGACAATAATTTTTTCCTTGTTCTGAATTTCGGACATGCGATCTCCTCGGGAAAAAATAGTAAAATAATAGCTAAAAACAGGATGATTGTCAAGGCTATTTTATTTTGACTTTGAACCGATCCATCAACAGGAGATCCTTAAGCACCATCTGGGCTTATGAAGATAACTGGCTTATCATAAAACTAATCCTTTTTGGTTGTCCTCAAAAAACGTCTGAATAGGCTTTTCAGTTTTTTTGACAAATCTTGCCTTCTTTACTATCATAATAAATCTTTTTTACGACTAGGAAATCTATGAAAACCGCAATCTATCCAGGAAGTTTTGATCCAATCACAAACGGTCATGCGGACATCATTCGCAGGGCAAGCAGGGTTTTCGACAAGATTTATGTCGCAGTCGCCCAGAATCCTTCCAAAAAATACCTTTTTTCTGAAATCGAACGTCAAACCATGATCAGGAAGATTTTCAAGGACAACAAAAAGATCGTTGTTGAATCCTTCAACGGGCTACTCAGTGACTACGTAGTAAAGAAAAAAGTGAACACTGTTATCCGTGGGCTTCGGGTTGTTACGGATTTTGATTATGAACTATCCCTCGCCCTTATGAACAAGAACCTCAACCATGACCTGGAGACCATCTTCTTCATGACAGATGAAAAACTTCTCTTTATCAGTTCATCGATGATCAAGGAAGTTGCCAAGTTTGGCGGAAATGTGCGGGATTACGTGCCTGCACTCGTTGAAAAAGAACTGAAAAAGAAACTGAAATTATCGGGTTCAAACCAATAATAGGAGTTTACCCATGTCCCCACTACTTGACTCATTGGAAAGCTACGCAAAACAGAATCCCAAAAGCCTTGTTCTTGTCGAAGGAGAAGACATCCGCACGCTACAAGCCGTGGATATGCTGCTCAAAAAAAAGACGTCAGGTCCCATCACAATCTTAGGGAATGTGGAGAAGCTGAAAAAGATGGCTTCCGAAAACAGTCTCAATCTTGACGGTGCAACACTCATTGAACCTGCCACATCTGAACATTATGAATCCTTTTCCACCAAATATGTGGATGTCAGGAAAGGCCGTATCTCCAAAGAAGAAGCCTATTCAGACATGAAGAATGTCATCAGTTTTGGATGCATGATGGTCCGTGAAGGACTTGTTGATGGAATGGTAGGCGGTGCCATGAACACGACTGCGGAACTTATCAGGAATGCCATCAGGATTGTCGGTCCCAAACAGGGAATCAAGACAGTCTCCAGCTGTTTTGTGATGATCCTTCCCGAACCAACCTACGGCGCTGACGGTGTTTTTGTCTATTCGGATTGTGGCGCTGTTCCCAATCCCAATTCGGAACAACTCGCTGACATCACGGTTTCTGCTGTTGATAGTTTCAGGAAACTTGTCAAGAAAGAACCGATTGTTTCCCTTCTTTCCTTTTCTACAAAAGGAAGTGCCAACCATCCTGATGTGGACAAGGTCATCAAGACTGTGGATCTTCTCAAAGAACGCAAAGTAGATTTTAAGTTCGATGGAGAATTCCAGTTGGATGCCGCAGTCATAGAATCCATTGGAAAACGAAAAGCCCCAGGCAGTGACGTGGCAGGAAAATCAAATGTCCTGATTTTCCCTGACCTTGACGCAGGCAACATCGCCTATAAGATCACTGAACGTTTTGGGAAAGCCATTGCTCTTGGTCCTTTGATGCAAGGACTGAACAAACCGGTCAACGACCTGTCACGTGGCTGTTCAGCGCAGGATATCTACGACGTTTCGATCATAACGCAAAACCAGGTGTAAGCTCTTATCCTGATCAGGGAACATTAAAAATAGTTTTATCAAATTGTTAAGGGTGTACATTTGCGTCCACAAGATCATGAAGTAGAAAAAAGCATAAAATTGGAGAAATCATCCGGTGCCATAAGAATGACACCGCTCATCTGGATCTGTATTTTTTACGTGACAGGAATCCTGCTCTCCCCCTATTTCTCATTCTCCTCAACGTTTCTCATGATAGCCATCCTACTTTATTCTCCGTTGCTCATCATCTCATTGAAATTGAAAAAAGCCGCATTCCTGATCTTCACTGTTTTTTTGGTAGTAGGAATCGCACATCCCCATCTTGTCATTCAGCACAGGCAGAAGACTGAAAAGGGATTAGAGCATGTCATCAGGTTCTCTGGCATAGTCACAACACGGCCGAATCTTACATCAACAGGAAAAAGCTTCTCGTTCATCCTTAAGACAGATCTGATTGACGGTACAAAAAAATCCCTCAGGTTTTTCACGTTCATCCCAAAAGGATATCCTGTAAGTCCCGGTAACAGGATAAACGGGATCGCGCGCATCCAACGGAATGACTCCCGTTTTTTCCTTGGAAAAGAGCTTTATGGGAACATGTCGATTGAAATTGTCGAAGAGATCAGGAAAGAAAAAAATTATCATGCAATAATCGCTTCCGTCAGGGAACTTGTCCTAAAATCCGTCACGTACGGAATCACA
This sequence comes from Brevinema andersonii, assembly GCA_020722765.1. Lineage (GTDB taxonomy): Bacteria > Spirochaetota > DYKD01 > DYKD01 > DYKD01 > DYKD01. The sequence continues at coordinate 15,243 of DYKD01000022.1, forward strand.
GGAGACAACAAATCTCTGATTGAAGGTCTCATGCTTGGTGTCCGGACAGACATGCCTCCCCGTATCCAACGTATTTTTTCAGACACAGGAACAGTCCATATATTGGCAGTGTCCGGACTTCATCTTGGGATCATCGCTTTTGTCGTTTTCTTCCTTATCCGACTTGTTATTTCCAACATGACTGTCCGGCTATTGGCTCTTGCTGTGGCTATCCTGCTTTACACAATGTTGATTGGAGACGTCGCTTCCCTGCTACGTGCGGCAATCATGACTGAAATCGGTATCCTTGCGTTGCTGTTGGATAAGGACAGGAATTATTACAACATAACAGCTCTTTCTGCATGCATTCTCCTATCCTTGAATCCATATTATATTTACAATATTGGTTTCCAGCTTTCTTATGCCGCAGTGATAGGAATGATCGCATTCAACGGTTATTTTCTCCGTCTATTGTCACCCTTGCCAAAATTTTTCCGCGAGAATATCGCTGTCTCCTTTTCAGCACAGATGATCGTCATCCCTTTCATACTTGTCTATTTTCATAGGCTTGTCCTGATCTCCTACGTTGTCAATATTCTTGCAGTGCCTTTGTCCAGCGTCAATATCATATTGGGGTTTGTCTCATTCTTTATTGCCATTCCTGGATTTTGGACCCTTGTGAAACTGGTCAATATCCTCAATTCCTGGTTGATGACAGCTCTGATAAAAATTACGGATTTCTTTGCAGGTTTCTATTATGTCCGTGCGGAAGAGATGCACTTGCTTGTCCTTGTCTCCATAATCATATTCATTGTTTCGCTTTACATTGTCGCAAATCACAAATCCTTTCGTAAAGGGGCATTTGCACTGGCGCTCTGCGCATTTTGTCTTCTCATCCCTGGTGTTCTCTTGTCACAAGAAAGGGTCACCAAAATCATCATACCTAACATGGGATACAAAGATGACGCGTTCCTGGTTATTGCAGATGATGGAAGAAGGGTGTTATACCTGGACGCAACAACTGAAAAAGCTACCCACACATTGCCAAAACTTTTGATGGCTAACAATACGGACACGCTAGATCTTGTCGTTATTGGATGTAGCAAGGAGCAGGCAAACCTGAAAACAGTTGAAAAACTGGAAGAGGATTTCCAGATCAAAGGGATACTATTGTCTTCAACCAATAATAACAAGGAAACAATATTTGGTGAAACGCACTTGTCTTCAGGTAAGGAAGGCACTCTCATTTTTCTTGGTGATTCCTCTTTTGTATCTTTAAATGACAACTCGAAGAAAAGGATTTATCCTGGTAGCGGAAAAGTCTTAGATCAACATCGTTTTGCAGCCGTTCCTGAACATCATGCCAAGTATATTGTAAAAAAAGGGAAAGAGGATATCAAGGGGATAAACCTTTCAGAATCAAGAGATATTACTGTGAGACTTTATGTGGACAGGACTGCCATAAAACAGACAAAGTGGTAAAATTCTAAAAAAAAAGGCCGACCCTTTCGGATCAGCCCTTCTGTTGACTCATATTTCCATGAATCCTGAATTTCTTCTTGAACTACTGTGGCAATTCAGAGAGTTTCGTGAGGTAGGAAAGTCTCCGCTTGTCGCTTGCTTCTGCTTTCTTGTAAAGGTCATCTGCCTTGTCTGGGAACGCTTTCTGCAATGCCTTGTAGCGAGTTTCCTTCAAAAGGTAATCCGTGAAACCAATCTTCGGTTCCTTGGAATCCATCTGGAGAGGATTCTTACCTTCCAATGCGAGACGAGGATCATACCTGAACAAGGGAAAATGACCTGACTCCACAGCTGCTTTCATATTGTTTGTTGGTGTGCTCATGTTTGTTCCATGTGCAATACATGTTGCATAACAGATGATCAGTGATGGTCCATCATAGCTTTCAGCTTCGCGGATGGCACGAAGTGTCTGTGCCATATTCGCACCAAAAGAACATGTTGCCACATAGACATATCCATACGACATAGCCATGAGAGCCAGGTCTTTCTTGCTCATCACTTTTCCTGCCTCTGCGAACTTAGCGATCGCACCGATGGGCGTAGACTTGGAAGCCTGACCGCCAGTATTGGAATAGACTTCTGTATCAACAACAAGGACATTGATATTTTCCCCGGAAGCGATGACATGGTCGAGACCGCCGTAACCGATGTCATAAGCCCAACCGTCACCACCAAAAGCCCAAACGCTCTTCGCAATGAAATAATCCTTCAACTCTGCAAGGCGGTTCATCGCAACCTTAAGCTCTCCAGAAGCTGATGCTGCTGCTTTGGGAAGCAGTACTTTCAAGGCATCTGCATTTGCTTTCACTGCAGGCTCTGTTGATGTCCAATTATCTTTTGCGAACTTCAGTTTGTCTGCAACTTCACCAGCGAGGCCAGCTGCAAGAGCAGTCTCAATAGTATTGAGGAGGAGTTTCCTGTTTTGATCGACCGCAAGTCTCATGCCAAGACCGTATTCTGCATTGTCTTCGAACAGGGAATTGCCCCAAGCGGGTCCTTTACCGTCCTTGTTTTTTGTATAAGGAGTTGTGGGGAACGTGCCTGAGTAGATGGATGTACAACCTGTAGCATTCGCAACAATCATCCTGTCACCGAAAAGCTGGGAGACAAGTTTGAGGTAAGGTGTTTCACCGCAACCTGCGCACGCTCCGGAGAATTCGAAATAAGGCATAAGGAACTGGCTACCTTTCACTGTGTTCAAATCTGTTCCATCTGTCACATTCTCAGGAAGTGTTTCGAAGAATTTCCGGTTTTCAGACTGACCTGCAGCAATTGACTTTTCGATGGGAATCATCGTGAGAGCCTTATTCCCTTTCTTTCCTGGGCACACATTCGCGCAAGAACCACAACCTGTACAATCTTCAGGATAGACCTGGATCTTGAATTCGAGATTCCTGTCGTTCTTGTTCATGGATTTGATCGTATTAAAAGTGGCTGGTTTGTTTACCAGATCCTTAGGATCAATCTGCTTGGCGCGGATCGCTGCATGAGGACAGACGAACGAACAGAACGTACACTGGATACAGTTATCTGAATTCCAATTTGGAACTTCAACAGCAATGGAACGTTTCTCCAGCTTTGCTGTTCCTGTGGGAATAACGCCGTCATCAGGCATTGCAGAAACAGGAATCACATCACCCTGGAACTTCATGATGGGGAGAATGACATTCTTTGTGAAGTCATCTGCGTTGTCAGGAATCAGCTTCTTATCTGGTGCCGTCTTTGTTACTTTAGCAGGAACAGGAACTTCTTCGATAGCAGCAGATGTCTGATCAATGGCTTTGAGGTTCATAGCAACGACTTCGTCACCTTTTCGTGCGAAAGTCTTTTTCGTAAAATCCTTGATAAGCTGGATAGACTGTTCCATGGGGAGGATGCCAGCAAGTTTGAAGAAAGCAGTCTGCATGACTGTGTTGACACGGTTACCAAGACCCACTTCATGCGCGATTTTTGTTCCATCAATATTATAGACTTTGATCTTCTTTTCGATGATAATTTTCTGCATATCTGCTGTGAAATGGTCGAACACTTCCTCTTTTTTCCAGTTGGAATTGAGGAGGAATGTCGCACCTTCACATGCCGCACCGAGGATATCATACATGCCAATATAAGAAGCCTTGTGAAGAGCTATGAAGTTTGCGTTTTCAAGAAGATACTGTGAGCGGATTGGCTTGGATGAGAAGCGGAGATGGGAAATCGTGATGCCACCAGACTTCTTGGAATCATACTGGAAATAACCCTGCACGAACTTGTCAGTGCTCTCACCAATAATTTTTATGGAGTTCTTATTTGCAGAAACTGTTCCGTCAGAACCAAGCCCCCAGAACTGGCAGTTGACAACATCTTTCTCTTCAGTCTGAAGCCTTTTACCGAGAGGAAGGGAAAGTTTTGTCTTATCGTCATTGATACCGACTGTGAAATTGTGTGTACATTTACCATTGAGGTGATCGTAGACAGCCTTCACCTGTGTAGGTGTGAACTCTTTGGAAGAGAGACCATAACGTCCGCCTATGATCTTGACAGAGGAATTTCCGTTATATGCAGCAACAACATCAAGGTAAAGAGGCTCCCCAATGGTTCCTGGTTCTTTTGTCCTATCGAGGACTGCAATCTTCTTGACAGATTTTGGAAGAGCCTTGATCATCTCTGTGCCAACGAAAGAGTTGAAAAGACGGACTTTGAGAAGACCAACTTTCTCGCCTTTTGCTGTGAGATGATTGATTGTCTCTTCGATAGTTTCGCAGCCAGATCCCATGGCTATGATGACACGATCGGCATCTGGAGCGCCTACATAATCGAACAACTTATACTTGCGGCCAATCTTTGCTCCCAGCTTGTCCATATATTCCTGGACGATTCCGGGGAGTGCATCATAATAACTGTTGGAAGCCTCTCGGCCCTGAAAGTAAACATCAGGATTCTGAGCGCCAACTTTCATGTTTGGATGTTCTGGATTCAATCCACGCGCGCGGAACTCTTCAATATACTTCTGATCAACAAGTTCTTTCATTGTCTCATAATCCACAGTTTCAATCTTTTGAAGTTCATGCGACGTTCGGAAACCATCAAAGAAGAGAATGAAAGGAACACGGCTCTTCAATGTTGCCAAATTAGCGACTATGCTTAAGTCCATGACTTCCTGAACCGAGTTAGCGCAGAGCATGGCGAATCCTGTATTGCGGGCTGCCATGACGTCTGAATGGTCTCCGTAAATGGAGAGAGATTGACAAGCGAGTGAACGTGCGGATACGTAAAAGACTGTAGGGAGAAGCTCTCCAGCAATCTTGTGCATGACAGGAAGCATCAACATCAACCCTTGTGAGGCCGTGTATGTGCTTGTAAGCGCGCCTGCTGAAAGAGAACCGTGAACAGCGCCTGCGGCACCGCCCTCGGACTGCATTTCAACAACTCTGATGGGCATGCCCCACATGTTCTTCTGACCCTTCGACGCCCATTCGTCGACGAGTTCGCCCATGACCGAGGACGGTGTGATCGGGTAGATCGCCGCCACTTCGCTGAACGCATAGGCCACATGAGCGGCTGCGGTGTTGCCGTCCATGACCTTAAATTTAGCTGCCATAAATAACTCCTGTTAGTTTATTGATTTATAATTTTGAAAACTCGTGAGCTATAAAAACATAAAGAGGTCCGCTCGTCTGGACAACAACCGTGTCTGATGACGATACATTGCTGATGCTCTCCTGTCCGCTATGTTGAAGCAACGTTTTCTTCAGACCGAACTTGAGACCTTGGGTTGTGACCTTCACAGGACCCTCTGCTGGCAGGAGGCTGACTGTGACACCGACCTCAACACCATGGACTTCGAAATATTTCTCTATCAACGAAATCATGAAAAAATTGTCATAAACAGCAAGATTCCAGTCATGGTACCTTTTCAGAAGGTGCAAGTTGTAGAGTGTATGATCTGTGCGCAACCCTGTTATTCCTGCGACAGAAACAGCAGCGTCCTCCCATTTCTTCTTTTTCAGGAAATCAAGGGCTTTCTCAAGATCCGTATTATCCTGGCGGGAGACCTTGATGATATGTTTTGAGGGGATCTTCTTGCGGACATTATCGCTTATGGAATCGAGATCGCCAACAACAAAGTCAGGTATTATCTTATATTGAAGAAGTTTGTCCGCGCTTCCATCACAACAAATGACTATTTCCGCATCTCGAACCAAAGTATACAGCAATGAAGGCTTGGGAAACTCTCCATTTCCGAGTATAAGGACACTTTTCATCCAATAAATATAGCAGGACAGGTGGGAAAGTCAAATTTATCAGATCGATTTCAGCATACTATTCAACACAACCTGCAACGTAATATTGATTTAAACTTGATGTTAACAGATCCATTTTTTGCGGACCTGCTCATGCGCTCATGGTACAACCGTATGGAGAAGGATACCTCGTTGTTGTGGACAGACCTTGGAAATTGGTCCGTACGCTTTCAGACAAAAAGTAATTTCCTTAGGACGGCTATACGACAACGAACGTCTGCTGGAGGAAAACCGGCTTTGGGATAGGTGAAAAAAACCACACTAAAAGTTTTATAGAAACAACAGGATCGAGAACAATGAAAGGATTAAAACTGTATATAAAGATAAGGCTCTTCGGGTTCCTCATGTTTCCTGACTTTTGCATCATTCAAGCGGGCTACTTTCCAATTCCCCTCAACAGACATTTCAAAAATTCCCGATGCTTCAACCCAGTCATCATCCGCTATATCAGTATTTGTAATTCCAACGGCTATCAAAGCTATAGGTTGCGCATCTGCCACGCAACAATTAATGAGATAACGAAAAACGACCCTCTTATCCTCTCCTAAATCTTTCCTTACCTTCTGGCTATTCTTGAACATTGCCAAAAATCTGACTTTTTTACCTTGAAAATACGATGGATTCAACAATAAATCCTTGATCTCTATGTACAATCCTTCATCATTCTCATCATCCGATGTTACATTTGTCACTGTATCTATAACAGGCTGCAGGGCAGGTTCCTGATCAACGGGAAAATCCGATGTGCGAACCTCTGTATTGACAATCATTGCGGGTGACTTCCTCTCCAGATCCTGTCCTCCAAGTTCATAGGAACTTGATACAGCCATCAGCAAAAAGGGAAACAGAAGGAGCCACAAAGTCATTGGAGAAATTCTATAATGATAATGACCACGATTAATCATTTTTGCTGCAAGAGCAAAAAAAAGGATGACAAGCGCAATAAGAAGCAAAGTAAAAAAATATGGTGCCAGATACGTCCTGAAATCGCCTGTCAACAGCAGGTAGCCTATTCCAAAAATCCAGGCAAGCATGACAATCACATCCATGTTCTTCATAGGCATCTAATAGCCCCCTGCAAAATAAACGACCAAAGACACAACTAAAACCAAAAAGGAAACAAGAACCGTCAAGGAAAGTATGACTTCCCGTTTCAGGAAACCTTGATACATCAGCAGAAGTTTGAAATCAAATAGAGGGCCAATCAACATGAAAGACAAAACGGCCGGAAAAGGAAGGAATGATGTGAATGACGCGGCCAGGAAAGCATCTGTGGAAGAGCAGAGGTTGACCAATACGGCAAAAACCATCATGAGAATGATAACGATAAGAACATTCTCCAGAGGCATCTGTGTCATCCCTCCCATGAGAAATGTCTGCGCAGAAGCAGCCAAGAGAGAGGCAATCACAAGATATTGCAGCATATCGAGAAAATCTGAAAACGTATGATTAAACAAGGAAACAAAAGGTGCCTGGTGTAAGTGATCAGCATGACATGAAACACAAGAACAAATAGAATCATCAGTCACCTCATCCTCAACCAAGGACTTATGACGGAACATCCGAGACAGAAAAAGCATGACAAAGAGAATGATTATAAATGAAAGCCCCACACGTATGAAGGCGATCTCCCAGTTCCTCCCAAAAGCGACATAGGTTGAAAAAAAGACCAATGGATTCAAGGCTGGAGCTGCCAACATGAATGCCAAAGCAAAAGGAGGAGGCAGACCTTTTCTCACTAGTCTTTTTGTAACAGGAACTATACCACACTCACAGAGAGGTGTAAAAAAACCAGCCATAGCTGAAAAAAATATTCCTACCCCCCCTTTTTTCCCCCTCAGACCAAGGAGAAAATCCTTATTCAGATATACTTCTATCACACCACCAATCAATGCTCCTATTGCTAGAAAAGGAATCCCTTCAAGAATGATAGCCATGCTTGTGGCAGAAAGAAAACGGATGGAAGGAGCGTCATGTCCAATCATCACTGCCAAAGATAGAAGCAATAAAAAGAAAAACTTCAAATAAACAGCCAACAATTTCAATCTGGATGAATTCGTATCTGAAAAACTGATTTCAGCCATCTTCAATTTTTACCCCTTTTGATGAAGCTCCTCTTCTTCTTCCTCTTGCTTTGACATTTTGATAGACAAAAAGGTATTGACTGTCACATCCTGCCGTGGCGCATCCATAAAACAGAATGACTCTTAACAGCAAAAAGACCGAGTTCAGATTCATGCCGAATATTCCTTTTTATTCCTTCTATTACATTTCGGGCATATCCCCATACAGTAAAGCACATGACTATTCATTTTTCCGCCACGTAATTCCTTGGACTTGGACAAGACTTTATCCAAAGTACAAACGGGCAAGGAAATAAAGGTATGACAGGATTCACAATGAAAAAAATGAACATGATTCTTTGTTTTTTTATGGTAAAATCTTATGGTTCCTTCTTGGGAACAAGGAATCGTAAAAGCATCGACTAATCCATGATGTTCAAGATATTGCAAAGTCCTGTAGATTGTGGCAAGGTTCACACGGTTCTTCAAGGTCTTATGAATCACCCCAGCATGCAGAGGAAGATCAGAAGATTCAATCTTCTCCAGGACAAGTTTCCGTTTGGTTGTAAGCCGAAAGCCCACACAAGCCTCCATATGCGAATGGTTTGCATTATTTTTATAATATCACAGGAGTTTATCAAAGTCAAGAAAAAAAATTCTAACACCATCCGGGACAACCATTTCATCATTATTGATCCATGGGAATCCATTGACCAGGACAGGAGACAAGAAAAATACTTTAGCAAGCTGGGAATGGCTCATAGATTCAACACATCTAGAAGAATTTTTACTTTTTTCTTTTGAATAACCTGGGAAGTCTGGGCAGGTGGCTGATGACTTTCTTGCCCTTCAGTACCTTCATCAACTGCAGGGGACTCATAATAAAATGGTCAGGCTTATGGCTAAGCAAGGCTTTTTTGGAATTGAACCCCCAACCTACAGATACAATTTCCACTTTGCTCTTTTTGGAAGACTCTATGTCGCGGATCTCATCACCTATATAAATGACATCTTCAGGGGAAAGATTCGTCTTCTTGAGAAACGAATTTATGACACCGGTCTTGCCGAACATGCCTATACCGGACTGGAACACGCTGAAATATTTCAAAAGACCGTTCTTCCTGAGGAACTTTTTCACGTTCGCTTCTGAATTGGAGGTCATGATCCCCATCTTATATTTCTCTTGTTTCAGTTTTTCAAGCAACTTTCTGATTCCTGGAACGACATGGATATCTTCTATATGCTGGTTCAGTTCCATACGCACAACAACGGACATATAGGCAAGCTTAGGGAAAGAAACATTGTATTTTTTAAGGATATCCAAAGGAGGCATGTCACGTAACGCCTCAAAATCCTTCATGGAAACATGGGGGGTCTTGAACTTTTCCCTGTTCCGGTTGACAATATCAAGGATATATTCTATGGTATGGGCAATGGTGCCGTCGAAATCGAAAAGGATGAATTTCTTCTGAGGGTGAGGTGCTTTCTTCTTGAAAAAAAACCACATGCCAAAATTCCTTTAGTCAAGGTAAAAATCACAACTTGACAGGATAGAAACATGCAGTAACATAACATATTCCTTTTTGAAAGTCCAATTTAAAACAATGGTTATTTTTTCTGAAGAAGTTTCATGGAGAAATCGATATAGACCCTATCCGCTTCTTCCTGCTTTCCCTGTTTTTTCAAGGCCTGAAACAAGAGGCGGGTTGCAAAGAGGGAATCAGGGTATTTCTCCACAAGTTTCGTGTAATATTGTTCCGCATTGCTGTATCTTTTCTTGGCCATCTCCTTCTTTGCTGTGATGGCCAGAGGATCAACCGCAATCTCCTTCTCATAAGTGACCACATTCTTAGGAAAAACCTGCGGAACTGAAAATTCTTCGATCCCCTGCTCTTCCGCAAGCGAACGCTGTTCCCTCAGCTTTTTGAGTTCCTCTTCCTTCTGCCTGGCAAGACTTATGGCATCTGTCACATCAGCATCCTTGGCCATCAGTTCCCTTTCCTTTTGGGAAAGGATGTTCGTCATTTTTGAAAGTTTGTTTTTCAATTTCACTTCTGTAATCAGGAGCTGCCTCTTCATCTGTTTCCGTTCATTCGCCAGTCTGTTGATCTCTTTTTCCAGATTCTGCCTTAAAACCTCAGAATAGACCAGATCCTTCCTCATCTCTTTTTTTTGCATATAAATGGACAATGCAGAAATTGAACCAAAAATCAGAACTGCAGCCATAAACGCAATTCCAACAACCTTCATCCTTCTCATAAAAACCTGGCGCAAAGCATAGCTCACAAGCTCAATCTTCTGGTCCAAACTTATCCTGTTAAACCTGATTCCCACCAGATAACGTGATGGCTTGCTTGCATGGAGAACCTTATGCCACCTGACTACACCTGCAATCTCCTCCAGATACCGTCCACCAGGGACATCAATCTTCAACCTGACAGGACTCCCCCGCTGCACGAATTTTTCATGGATCGTCTCAACAGGATCAATCAGTTCAATCTGGATTCCTGATGCTGAAAGGTCAACAGAGAAAGACTCCCTGAAATCCTCTTTACGTTTCTGGAAACAGTAGAGCACTGGAATCCTGACAGGCATACGCTTATTCCTGCGTGCACCTTTGGAATCCGTATATTGCCTCAAATAAGGGATTACAGAAAAAATGCCGAGAAACATGAGACGACCACCTGTTATGAATTAGCCCTGCCTATAATATACAACAGAAAAGATAAAAACCCCCTAAAAAAAAATTTTACCAGGCAACAAAAACAACCTATATACAGGTATTTAAAATATTGACGAGCCCCCTCTTTCCATATATATTGATGACTTAATCAAATTTATGGAGGATTCCGTGACAATCATATTGAAGGAACATTATCTCAAAGGATTCATTGACGATGCCCATATTTCCACTTATCAATCCCTTTTACAAAAGTCATTTGACACACTGACGAAAAAGACAGGCGAAGGGAAAGAGTTCCTTGGATGGCTATCCCTGCCTTCCTTAATCACAAAGGACGAGATTGATGATATCAAACGGACAGCTGAAAAAATCCGAAACCAGTCCGAAGCCGTGATTTTCATAGGAATCGGAGGCTCTTATCTTGGTGCTAGGGCTGTGATTGATGCTATCAATGGTCCTCTTGCCAATGACATACATAACCCTAAAATCTATTATGCAGGACATAACATCTCCTCAGACTATACACACGACCTCCTCACAGTGATCAGAGGCAAGGAAGTCTCCATGGTGGTCATTTCAAAATCCGGGACAACAACTGAACCAGCCATAGCTTTCCGCATCCTCAAAAAAGAATTTGAAAAAAAATACGGAGCATCTGCGAAAGACAGGATTGTGGCAATCACAGACAAGGCAAAAGGCGCACTGCGCACAATGGCCAACTCGGAAGGCTACAAAAGCTATGTCATCCCTGACGATGTGGGAGGCCGCTTTTCAGTATTGACCCCTGTCGGTCTCCTGCCCATTGCCATTGCAGGGATAGACATTTCAAAACTGGTTACGGGTGCACGCGCCATGGAAGAAGAGACCAGAAACTCTACAAACATAAACCATCCCCTCAACAGATACGCGGTCATACGGAATGCTCTCTATGCTAAAGGGAAAAAAATCGAGATCATGGCGAATTTCGAACCTGGCCTCCATTACCTTACAGAATGGTGGAAACAGCTTTATGGTGAGAGTGAAGGAAAAGATAAGAAAGCCATTTTTCCTGCGGGTGTTGATTTTACAACAGACCTGCATTCCATGGGCCAATGGATACAGGACGGTGAAAGATCTATTTTTGAAACATTTCTAATTGTGGAAAAATCAAGACACAACATCGAAATAACCAAACAGGATTCAGATCTGGATGAACTGAACTACCTTTCAGGGAAAGGACTTTCCTTCATCAACTACAAAGCCTACGAAGGAACCGCACTTGCCCATTTCAATGGAGGTGTACCCAGCATGACCATAGAAGTGAGAAGCCTAGACGAAACCACTTTAGGCGAACTTATTTTCTTCTTTGAAAAAGCATGCGGACTTTCCGGTTACATGCTCGGAGTCAATCCGTTCAACCAGCCAGGTGTGGAAGAATACAAGAAAAACATGTTTAAATTACTGAACAAACCAGGATATTGAATGGAAAAAATCCTTATCCTTGATTTCGGATCACAATACACACAACTTATTGCACGCCGTATCCGTGAACTAAACGTCTATTGCGAGATTCATCCATACAATCGCATCCCTGCCATAGACAGTTCTGTGAAAGGCGTGATACTGTCAGGAAGCCCGGCCTCTGTCAATGACAAAGACGCACCCACACCTGATCTCAGTTCCCTACGTGGCAGAAAACCGCTTCTGGGTGTCTGTTATGGCGCACAGTTCCTTGCCAAAGCAGATGGCGGGAAAGTCGCAAAATCCGATTCACGGGAATACGGAAGAGCCAACCTCAAATTCGTAAACAACATGAATCCCCTCATGCGAAACATAGACCAGCACTCGCAAGTGTGGATGTCACACGGCGATACGATCATGGGAATGCCAAAGACATTTCACACCATAGCAAGCACTGAAGATGTAGCATGCGCGGCATATCAAATCGGCACAGAAGAGACCTACGGCATACAGTTCCATCCGGAAGTCTATCACTCCACACAAGGCAGTGTACTCCTAAAGAATTTCGTTGTGGGGATTTGCGGTTGCGTGCAGGACTGGACTCCGGATTCTTTCATTGAAACGACCGTGAAAGCATTACGTGAAAAAATCGGGCAAGACAAAGTCGTGCTTGGCCTTTCTGGCGGAGTCGATTCCAGCGTTGCAGCCATACTCCTGCACAAAGCCATTGGAACAAACCTTTATTGCATATTCGTAGACAATGGGTTGCTTCGTAAAAACGAATACGAAGAAGTTCTTGAGACTTACAAAGGATTAGGTCTGAATGTTATTGGGGTTGATGCAAAGAAAATATTCATAGATGGCCTCAAAGGGATTTCAGAACCAGAAAAGAAACGAAAAGTGATAGGTGGCAAATTCATTGAAGTATTTGATGCAGAAGCGCATAAACTGAAAGATATCAAATGGCTTGGTCAAGGAACAATCTATCCTGATGTCATTGAATCTGTTTCTGTGAAAGGTCCGAGCGCTACTATCAAATCCCACCACAATGTCGGTGGCTTACCGGAAAAAATGAAACTCGAAATCGTAGAACCCTTGCGCCTTCTCTTCAAAGATGAAGTGCGCAGAGTGGGAAAAGCTTTGGAAATCCCTCAAAATATCTTAGGCCGTCACCCTTTCCCTGGTCCTGGATTAGGGATCCGTATCCTAGGTGATGTCACAGAAGAGAAAGTTCGTGTCCTTCAAGAAGTGGATTCTATTTTCATCAATGGCCTTAAAGATTACAATCTCTATGATACTGTGTGGCAAGCCGCAGCCATCCTCCTTCCTATCCAATCTGTGGGAGTTATGGGTGATGAGCGCACTTATGAAAATGTTGTCGCCCTGCGTGCTGTCACATCAACTGATGGCATGACAGCAGATTGGGTCCATCTTCCTTATGAATTCCTTGCGAAAATGTCCAATGAGATCATCAACAAGGTGCGCGGTGTGAACAGGGTTGTCTATGACATCAGTTCGAAACCTCCAGCCACAATAGAATGGGAATAATCCTTGTCCATAAAACTTCTTCCTCCGGAAATCTATAACAAGATCGCAGCAGGCGAAGTGGTGGAAAACCCCGCTTCAGTTGTCAAAGAGCTTGTTGAAAATTCCATAGACGCCAATGCCACGCACATCAGAATCACGATAAAAGAGTCCGGAAAGCGTGAAATCACAATAAGTGACAATGGCGATGGAATCAATCCTGATGACATCTCGCTTGCTTTTGCCAAACATGCCACGAGCAAGATTTCGGGTATGGATGACCTGGAGGAAATCCACACTCTTGGCTTCAGAGGAGAGGCGCTCTCCTCCATCGCTTCTGTAAGCGAAGTGACTCTGATTACAAGCACGGAAGATTCTGAATCCGCAATACAGGTCCATCTTAAAAACGGGAACATCGTGGAAAAGAAGGATGCAGCACGCTCACGTGGCACAACCATCACAATAGAACACCTTTTTGAGAATGTCCCTGCACGTCTCAAGTTCCTCAAGCAGGATGCCACAGAACTGAAATACGTAAAACAGATACTCTTCAAAATCCTCCTTGCAAATCCACAGCTCCAGATGGAACTGGTCGTGGACGAGAACACTGCGTTCAGATACACTTCTGTCAACAACCATTACGAACGGATCATCCAGGTTTATGGCGATGATTTCCAGGAAATATTGGTTGAAGGAAACGGACGGATAGACAACATGACCTTGCACGCCTGGATCGGCAAACCGCAGTTCGGAAAGACAAACAGGAACTACCAGTTTTTCTTCATCAACCGCAGGGCTGTGGATACAAATTTTTTCCTGCCCCTTTTAAGGAATGTTTACAGTGGATTCATGACTTCAGAAAAACATCCCATTGCCTTCATCTATCTCACTGCAGACCCTGCTGAAGTGGATGTGAACGTGCACCCTGCAAAACGCGAAGTACGTTTCAGGAACCAATCCATTGTCTATGACCTGATCTACCACGCACTCAAAAAAGCGTTGCAATCAACCGAGTCCGTAACCAATATAAGACCCATTACGCTTTCCAATCCTTTTGCAGGACAAAAACAGCAGGAAACCGCGGCTTCAGGTGATGCAAACATCGAATCACGGAAAGAGAGCATCAAGCAGTCCATTTCAGATTATATGGGCAACCGATCAAAAGACCAGTCCCTTTTTTCAGGGACATCCACATCATTCGATGTTGGAAGAAAAGAGATCAACATGACCAGGATGATGGCAGACCAGCAACCTGGGGCTCTGAAGAACAAACTCCTTACCAGCCTCTTTTCAGAATCGATTGTGGTGCTTGGACAGTTATTCAACACATATATCCTGATCGAATCCGGAACGGACTTTTTCCTCATAGACCAGCATGCAGCGCATGAAAGGATTTTATTTGAGCGATTAAAAAAGGAATCCCTTGAATCAGAAGTTCCCTCACAGCATCTTCTCATACCTTTCCAGGTTGAAGTGAATCCCACGCAATGGGAGTCTGTAAAACAGTCGCTTGAGCTTTTCCAACTGTTGGGATATGAAGTGGAGGATTTTGGCCAGAACACTCTCATTATCAGGGCTGTGCCCGTGTTTGTAAGAAAGACAAACGACAAGGAGATGGTGAAAGACCTGATAGACATTATCAGTTCTGAAGAGAGCAGAAAAATCGACAAGACGACACTGACAGACAGGATGCTGGAATCAGTGGCTTGCAAATCAGCTATCAAAGCAGGAGACTATCAGACACGTGAAGAGATGGAAGCGCTTCTGGAACAGATTGCTGGGCTTGACAACGCATTAAACTGCCCTCACGGAAGACCGTTCCTCATCAAGCTCGAGAAAGGCGAGATAGAAAAATGGTTCATGCGGAAAGTGTGAAAGCAACCGGCGTCATACAAAGCTCATCACTCATTTTTGATAGTCAAATATGACATTTTATCGGTTCTAGACAGACTCCACCCATACCATTGACATTGATGGTTCAGCCCCAGTTCCCTGACCCAACATTGACATCCGTTTAGTTATTTCCAATGAACCTCCTCTCAGCAAGCTATGAGGAATTATCAAGTTAAATTTCAAGCACTTCACCCTATTGGTAAAACCGCATTGTTAAAATCCTATACATGATGATTCTTCTCATGAATGACTCTGTTCAGCAATATCCCAAGTTCATTGGCACGGTATGGTTTTCCAATCGCATCCTTAAAGCCGAAACTCCGAGGACTTGCCATGACAGGATCCTCGGAATAACCGCTTGATGCAATAGCCACGATATTCGGATCAAACTCCATCAGTTCACGGACTGTAGCAACACCACCCAATCCATTCACGACTGTAAGATCCAAAATGACAGCATCATAAGGCCTACCACGATTCTGAGCTGACTTGTATTTTTCAACAGCTTCCTCTCCACAAGAGACAGCATCAACAGAAAACCCCATGTACGAGAGGCTTACACTTATCAGACTTCGCATAAATTCCTCATCATCCATGACCAGGATGTTCCCTTTTCCATTCACAGCTTGTTCATTGAGAGGATCGTAGTCAGGGTCACCATCAGAAAATGGAAGATAGAAAACAAATGTACTTCCCTTGTTCTCTTCTGATGTCACTTCAATCAATCCGTTATGTTTCTTTACAATTGAATATGCCGTAGAAAGACCTAAACCAGTCCCTGTTTTTTTAGTCGTAAAGAAAGGATCGAATATTTTTGATAAAAGATCCTTGGATATGCCAGTTCCATAATCCCGGAAACTTATTTTCACATGACTTACAGGTTTGAGTTTTGAAGGCAATCCTGCTCCTGGAAACACATTCTCTATTGTCACATCAAGAATACCTCCGTGAGGCATAGCCTGGCTGGCATTTAGGACAACATTATCAATCGCCTGGCCAATCTGGTTGACATCGACTTCACACACATGTGCTTCATCAGAGAAATGAAACACTGGTTTTACGGGTGTTCCACTCAACAAGAACACAGTGGTATCCTGGACTATCCGAGAAATATCCACTGATGTCTTGACAAGGTCTCCACCTTTTGAAAACGCAAGAAGTTGATACGTGAGATTTTTTGCACGTTCAAAGATTTTCGAGATCTTGTTCAGACTTTCCAATGCTTTTCCATAGGATTCCATAGCTATGAAATCCTGGGCAAGCTCCACATATCCAAAGAGACCAGAAAGAAGGTTATTGAAATCATGGGCGATACCTCCCGCCAGGATACTCAAAGACTCCAATTTAGATGATTTCACAAGCTCATCTTCTATGCGATGACGTTCAGTCACATTACGCACGACACAGACAAACTCGTCATATCCTGAAGGTGATACGACAACTTCAAAATATGAGACTGACTTGCCATATATTGAAAAGGAGAAGGAAAGAGTCCGCTGTTCCATGCCGACTCGTTGCACTATTTCCAAAGCGACCATCCGTTCTGCCCTTGACTGGATCATGGAATAAAAGTTCTCATCCTCTTCAGGATTGTCCTTAAAAATTCCAATCATGTCATTCTTGATTTCTTTCTCAATGACCCTTCCATCTGAACATATCCTGAATATGGAATCTGGAATGGCATTCAGCAAAGCCCTTGTCTTTGCCTCACTCAATCTGAGAGCATTCTCATGATGGATCCTTTCTGATATATCCATTCCTACCAGAAGCAGGCATTTCTCCCCTTTGATTAATATGACTGTCATAGAAATGAATACAGGAATGATCTCGCCTGATTTTTTTCTTACATTCACCAGAGCAGATATGACTTCATTACCTGTCGTCAAGGCTTTGATGATATTTTCCCTCTGTTCTATATCAATCCAAAGAGAAAGATCTGACGACGTATGACCTTCCATCTCTTCTACTGAATATCCTGTCAATCTGCAAAAAGCTGGGTTGACATTCAAAAACCGCCCCTCTTTGAATGTCGAAATGGACATGGCTGAAGGATTGATCTTAAAAATCAGCTCAAGACGTTCCTGATATTCATGAAGCACATCCTCGGCCCGAATACGTGCAGTCACATCACGCAAAATGGACTGATAACGGCCATTCTCCATCCGTTTGGAAACCATCTCGACAATGATCGCACTTCCGTCCGCACATTGCATGTTCCGCACGCTTGTCACAGTATGTCCGAAATTCAAGGAAGCAAAACGGAGTGGCATATTTTTCAACGACTCCTGGGTAAACAGTTCTGAAAACTTCAAATGAAGAAGTTCACCCTGAAGGTGACCCGTCATCTCTTCGGCTTTCCTGTTTGCAGAAACAATGAATCCCTCTTCATCAACTTCAAAAATAGCTTCAGAAGCCTGTTCCACCAGATACCTATATCTCTCCTCGCTCTCACGCAACTGATCCAGGGAATCATGTTCCCTAACCAATGTCTCTTTCAAGTCATTTATGATACGCCCCATAAACACTCCTGCAAGAGAAAAAACCATGAAAGCGACCCTGTTGATAAAATATTCAGAATCTGATAGAGATAAAACTCCTGCTGATGAACCATTCACTATCCAGGAGACATAATAATAAACCGCGAAAACATAGGCACTAGCCAAAAGGGCTATCTGGTAACCGAAACGAATTGAAGCCCACAACATGAACAGTGTAATGAACAAAAAATAATAATCATTTATGAATTTAGATGGGAAAAGCGCTTGCACACCAAAAAGCAGAAAAACCAGTACTATTTCCAGCCCTTCCTTTTTCTTTATACGCTTTTTTTTCCCAAAAAAGACAATGTCTTGACTTCCCTCTGCCAATAAACCTAATTCACCCATGGCTGGTGTCACAAAAGAAAGAAGAGGAATGGAAACCAGGAGAACACCATAAATAGAAGCCATAGAGCCGGAGAGGATTTCCTGAACCAAGGAAAAATCCAAAGGAATGTTTCCAGCCTTAAGAAACAGCATAGGGAACAAAGAACTAGGAATAGCAGGAATAAATAAACCCCAAATGATGAACATCAGGACAGATCTGATATTATCCAGTCTGGCATGCCCTTTCATCATCCTCACATAAAAAAACCAGTAAAACAGGATAGCAAGGACATCTGCAATCCGATAAAAGAAAAGGTTTTGCAACGGAGGATTCAGCCAAAGCAATGTCCCCAATGTGAATCCCAGATAAACTCCAGGAACAACCCGAAGTCCCCACCAAGTGACCATGACAATACCAAGGGGAACTCCGTAAAGTATGACAAGTTGCGACGGGAAAGGCGATATGGAAAAGGAGGCCGCATCAGCAAGAAAAGCCACAAGTATAGGAACAATCCAAGTCCACCAAGGAAGGTTCTTGTTTAAGACTATTGGACTCTTTATTTCCTTATGCATCATCAAATCCTTTCGAGAATCAAACCAGGTCTGAGAAACGGAAATCCATCACCATCTTCTCAAGCTTCTGCTGCACGAGTTTCAGGACATCGCTTCTCGTCAAACCATTATACTCTGTACCGTTTCCCATCTCTATTTTCAATGTTTTTCCTTCATCACCCACATCAATACTGGAAAGGAACTTCGCACACTTGCTGAAAAGGCGCGCTCCTTCTTTCAGCAAAAGCTGGAGGGCTTTCTCTTCACCATGGCGTTTTATGTTCAGAATGAAAGTCTCCACTTCATAAGGCATCTTCCCTTTTGGAGCCCTCGTAAACCTCTGAAATGCCAAAGTCAACAGATCATAAATCTTAAGGTCCTTGAGATTATGATTGTCAACCATCATCCGCACAGTGAGCCAGTCATTCCTGTAGAAAGTTTCTACGGCACCACAAAGATGGCGGGCCTCAAAAGGAAGTCCCTCATCAACATAAAGTTCAGGATAAGCGGCAATCTTGTCTGCCATATCTTCCAACATCTTCTCTATTTTTTTTGTAAAAGTCTTATCTGTCTTGATTCTGATTTCGCGTTCCTTTTCCTCATATTGGTTCTTCCTATCTTCCAAAGCCATCACTTCAGCATAGAAAAATGTCTGCAGATCAATCCTGTTCTTCAAAGCCTCGGTATATCTTTCATTGAAACCCTCGACATTGAAAAACTGTTCCCCCATAAGCTCAGCATATTCCATAAACTTCTTCCTGATTTTCTGTACTAGAGAAGTGATTTCTTCATTCGTCAGTCTCTTATTCATCCTAATTTTATCATTCTCTCAAGAGGTTTTCGTGCCTGGTCCATCAGTCTTGCATCCAGTATGATTTCATGCTTCATCTCTTTCAACGCATCAAGGAGGGATTGCGCTTTTGTCTTTTTCATATTCTGACATGTCAAAGCAGGTTCCATCCCATAAAACACTTTTTGAGGAAGTTCTTTCCGCAGACGATGGTTCATACCCTGTTCCGTCACAATGATGAACTCCCTGTCAGGGGATTGGGAAGCGTAACGGATCATCCCGCTTGTGCTTTCAACAGCGTCTGCAAGATTGAGCACTGACATAGGACATTCAGGATGAGCGATCACCTTGGCAAGAGGATGTTTTTTCTTCACCTCAAGGAGACGGTCTGGACGGACAGTCTCATGGACAATGCAATACCCCTGGTTGCAGATAAGTTTCTTTTTTGTGAACTTCTGTGTCCAAGCGCCAAGGTTCCTATCTGGGATAAAAATGACTTCCTCTTGAGGGATGGCTTCCACTACATGAGTGGCATTCGCAGAAGTGCAACAATAATCACTAAGAGCCTTGATACCAATATTGGAATTGACATAAGAGACAACAGCAGCTCCAGGATGTTCTGTTTTCATTGCAAGAAGCTGATCTTCTGTGATCATGTCAGCCAACGGACATCCCGCGTTCATCTCTGGAAGAAGCACGGTTTTTTCCGGAGAGAGTATCTTGGCAGTCTCAGCCATAAAACGCACACCTGCAAATACAATCACCTTCTCGGTCATGGATGCCGCTTTGCGGGACAGTTCAAGAGAATCACCGACAATATCAGCAAGGTCCTGGACTTCAGGAAGCTGATAGTTATGAGCGAGAATGACAGCATTCCTGCTCTTTTTGAGTTCTTTGATTTCATCTTGTATATTCATAGGTTAAATATAACCAAAAAGAGAAGTTTGGTCAATTTGAAAAAAGGCTTTGCAGATATGGCTTTTTTTAGTATATACCAAAAAAAGCCATGGCAAATTTGACTATATACCAAAAAAAGACTATATTTGATATATGATAGAACGGGTTTTTTACAAACATATTTTCAACCCAACATTGTCTCCACAAATGCGTTTTATTTCAGGTCCTAGAAGATCAGGAAAAACGACTTTGGCTAAAATGTTCCTAACGAATTCTGGATATCCTACATCATATTACAATTGGGACTCTAAAGATATTCGATCAAAATATAGGAAAGACTCTCTTTTTTTCATGTCGGATTTCCCAATCAACGCCCAGCATAAGCGAAAAACTCTCTGTTTTGATGAAATCCATAAAATTCATAAGTGGAAAAATATTCTAAAACAAACCTATGACCAGTATCACGATGAAATTGATATCATCGTAACAGGAAATTCGCGTTTAGAACTGTTCAGAAAATCGGGTGACAGTTTAGCTGGTCGATACATGACTTTCAGATTGTATCCTATACTTCTTTCAGAATTCATCCCCGGCCAACAGGAAAGATTAAACCCGTCTGAGGAAGCATCGGTTTTTATTGAAAAACGGCTTTCAAAAAAGAATGACTCTTCCAAAGAAGCATTGGAAACATTGCTAACTCATAGCGGATTTCCCGAACCCCTTCTTAAAGCTAATACTCTCTTCTCAAAAAAATGGAGGGAAACATATTCGGACGCACTCATCCATGAAGATCTTCGCGACCTGTCCAGGGTCATTGAATTGGATAATATTGAAAAATTACTTGAACTACTTCCTTCGCGCATCGGTTCTCCCCTTTCCATAAATTCCCTACGAGAAGAGATCGAAGTTAGTTTCTCAGCAGTTAAAAACTGGTTGATGCATCTTGACAAACTGTTCTATATCTTCAGCATTACTCCCTACTCCAAGAAAGTTGCGCGCTCAATTAAAAAGGAGGTGAAATGCTACTTTTATGACTGGGGCCTATGTAATAATGCCAGCAATAGATTTGAAAACTATGTGGCAACAGAACTCTTAACACTTTGTGAATTGTGGAATAACGCAACCGCATCAAATTATAGATTGCATTATGTAAGAACACGTGATGGGAAAGAGACTGACTTTCTGTTACTCAAAGAAGAGAAACCCTGGTTACTGATAGAAGTTAAGCTATCCAACAGTGAAGTGTCAAATCACCATATTGCTCTTGCAGAAAAACTTGGCAACATTCCTTTTCTACAACTAACCAATTGCAATATTGAACCCAAGCGGATCAGTAAAAATGGATTTGTTATCCCCGCCAATAGATTTTTTTAGTCATCTTATCAATGTCACTCATCTGCATATTCCATTCTAAAAGCCCGTATGCCACAAGGTTCAATACTCATTTCAAAAAAATCTGATTTGACGGGTTTGATTGTCTGATGGATCAAATCCCTTAAAACAAGAATCAACCCATGCTTTTTCCACGCAGAACAATCCAAGGAAATCGTGTGAGTGCCATGAGTATCCAGATTCGCACAAAGAATAAAACGGTCTTCACCAGAATCATGATCCTCGCGCAAAGCAACAATAAGAGCCCCATGCCCCTTATCAATAAACTGGATATTATTGCCCTGTTCAAATGCGGGATAATCCGATTGAATACGATTAATCAACTTTATCATAGGAGAATACTTTTCTGGAGTCGTTGATTCCACTTTGAGATTACGTCCAATAAACTCGACTTTTTTCAGGACACCATGCTCTGCCCCTTGTACAAATCCTGTTTGACCAGTTGACATCAAAGCTGTTACAAAATAACGTGGAACAACAGCATCAGGAGAGCCATAAATCTGCGCAGGAGAGCCAGTATCATGAGTGGACACCGGAGTGAGAAATCTCAGTTTTCTGGAAATCTCATGGATGTATTTCAGATAAACACGCAAATTTTCAGCAAAGGGATATTCCCAAGGATTCGCAAGCAACAGATTCAAGTCTGATTCAGAAACAGCCTTTAACAGAGTATTTGAATCTGAAAAAAATTCAGCCTGTACAACAAGTTTTGGAAAGGATTTTCTCAACTTGCCCAGCATGGAAGCCATGAACTGTTGATGACTGGAATGAAGATTATCCAACCTGATCATACCGCCAGTATAATCCGCATAGTAAGACCAGAAGAACACATAATCCTCCATATATTGCCAGAGCTCTTCTTTCATCTGTTGTTCAGGGACGTCATAGTTGATTCGTGCCAGGTCTGTCCATTTGATCCAACTGTTCATGTGCCAGCATCCTGCACGCAGGAGACCATCAGGTTCATTCTTGTCAGGCACAATCCACTCTGGAGAGCGCTTTACCATTTCACTGTCAATACCGACATGGTTCAACACCAGATCAAGGCAAAGCGCTATTCCTTCAGATTTTGCAAACCTTACAAAATCCTCAAACTGGTCCAGTCCAGGACGAGAGTCAGAGGGATCAAGATAGGAAGGGTCAATATCAAAAAGGTCCGCCGCAGCATAAGGACTTTCAGATTTTCCCATACGCGTAATGGGAAGAAGATGGACCATTGTAAAACCCATGTCACGTATCCGAAGAAGCTCCTCTTTCCAGTTACCAATATGTCCTGATGCAGTGGGAATCAATGTATACAGCCTGATGTTCCGGCTGTTGCATGGATCAACAATCACTTTTGTAAATGACGTCCTGTCCATAAACCAGTGGACTCCATCATCAAACGAATACTTCAACTTGAAAAGGAAAATACCGGTTCTGGAAGGCATAAGCGTAATGGCAAATCTCATTCCCTGGACATGTGAAAACCCAAGTTCTTCCCATTGGCCTTCAGCAGCAAGAATGTTTGTGTAAAGAAACACTTTTGGCTGATTCACCGCATTCCTGAATTCAACCTCCAGGACAAGCGGTTCATCACAATAAATACGGAAAAAATCATTCTGCACAACTGACCACGAACGTAGCAACTGGCCTTCCTCACTAATACGCACATTCTGAATTTTGAAAGCCGGAATCTTCGGTCGTTTAAGTCCTTCTTGTATTTTCGTTTTCATCATTTTTTCTTTTTCCCTGATTTGACACCACGAGAACGACTTTTAACTTTCTCTGGAAACGCTTTTTCCTCCATATCCACCCCAAAAACATCTGACAAGTCATCACTATCCATGATCCTTGAACTCTTGACAGGTTTCTTGCGCAAAAGTCCCTTGACCTGCTTTTCAGCGACTGTAGAAACAAGGCTTTCCATTTCCACTGAACGAAGCTTAAAAAACAGGGAAGGATCCCTGTCAAGCTTCACTCCCACGCCGAACAATGTAGCAGCCACATGCTTGCACATGTGTGCCCAGTCTGGACAGGAACAATTGAATTTTATTTCTTTTGGCGCAGGAAAAAGTCCATCTCCTTTGGTCATAAAAACGTCCTCAAGCTCCTTTGGGAATTTTCCGTTTAGCAACTCCTGCATTGAGCCTATCTTCTTTTCACATTTCCTGGATATTGTTTTCAACTTTTTAGGAGAAATCCTGTCGATTTTTATTTCAACCTCATAAGGTTTTGTACTGCTTCCTTGGACAAGAGACGTTATCAGTCCTTTTTCTATTTTAAGATCCAATACGGATCCATTCCTAAGGTAACTTCTACCCCTGCCAATCCTGTTTGAATAATCAGAATAACGTACAAGATTCGCATTCCAGGCTTTTCCCCACCAGGAGAGAGCCATCTTGTTTCCTTCAACAGTCACTGGCTCCAGATTATGACCTTTCTTGCTCATAGTTTCCAGCTGTCTCTTCGCTTTCGCACGCTTACTGGCAACAGATTCATAAGGTTTCCAACCATAAAACGACATATTGTTCTCCTATGAAAAAATATTTATATTAGTTCAATGTAAAAAGTTCTATAAGCTGCTTGTTGTCCATTTCTGTAATCCATGTCTCTCCTGCAGCAGGCAACAGATCATTGGACAACTTCCTTTTGTCTTCTATCATCAGATCGATTTTTTCTTCAATCGTTCCTTTTGAAATCATCTTGTGGACAAGGACATTCCTGGTCTGACCAATACGAAACACACGGTCAGTCGCCTGATTTTCCACAGCAGGATTCCACCACCTGTCAAAATGAACGACATGGTTGGCACTTGTAAGATTCAAGCCCACACCGCCAGCTTTCAAAGAAAGCACAAGATAGGGAACATACTCATCACCCTGGAATTTATCAACAATCCCTTTTCTCTTTTTAACAGGGATTTCACCATGAAAAACAAGTCCCTTATGACCGAACACACAAGACAAGAAATCATCCAACGGAGAAGTCATCTCCTTGAATTGCGTGAACACCAGCACCCTCTCCCTCTTTTCCTTGATCGTCTCACATATCTCACGCAACCTTGCGAACTTACCACTTTCCAGTTCTGGATATGATCCACTCCCAAGGTATTGATCCGGATGATTACATATCTGCTTGAATTTCATGAGGGAGGAGAGGATGAGCCCTTTTCTGGAAATATCATCTTTAGACTGGAAGATTTTTACAGCCAATTCCTTGACAAGAGACTGATACAAGACGACCTGTTTCTTAGTCAGATCAGCATAGCTCTTCATCTCAACTTTTTCAGGCAAATCATGGATGATGGACTTATCAGTCTTAAGACGCCTGAGAAGGAATGGCGATATGACTTTTTTCAACATGCCATAACCGCCTGATTCCTTCATTTTTTTGGATAAAGAGGTGAATTCTTTTGCGCTTCCCAACAGACCCGGGTTTATGAAATCAAAAACAGACCAAAGATCAGATAGACGGTTTTCAACAGGTGTTCCTGTAAGTGCAATCTTTGACTTTGCCTTAAGCCGCTTCACAGCACGTGTCTGTTTTGTACCTGGATTCTTAATGGCCTGGGCTTCATCTATGATGACAAGAGACCATTCATGTTCTGTTACCCATTCATACCTGTCTACAAATCCATACGTCGTTATGACTACATCATATTTCCCTTTCTCTGGAATCGCCTTGCCCATGGAGGGATGTGCGATATAAAAAGTGATTTCCGGTGCAAATTTCCTCAACTCGCTGATCCAGTTCGAAATAAGGGATGCAGGAACAACAAGCAATGAATTGAGATTTTTCTGTTCCTTCCGCTTGGCACAAAGCATGGCAATCACCTGCACTGTCTTCCCCAGACCCATATCGTCAGCCAGACAGGAACCAAAACCGAATGAATCCAGATTCCTGAGCCATCGCATCCCGATTGCCTGATAAGGTCGCAATTCCGCACGTAACCCCGGGATGCTTTTATCTTCTATTTTTTCTGGAGCTGATTTCATCCTGTCCAGAAAAGAATCTATCCAAGCACCGTTTTTTACTTCAACCAAACCGGAATTCTCTCCAACGTCTATCCGTTTTTCTGAAGATAGCTGGAGTTTCAAAGCTTCGAAAAAGGTGATTCCTTCTGCAGAAACCATCTTGTTAGCCTTTTCATAGGCATCCAATGTGGCCTGAAGCTTTTCACGGTCAATCTCTATCCATTTCCCTTTGATATGTGCCAAACCTTCTGTCTGTGCCAACAGCATCTTCAGTTCTTTCACACTGACCGTTTCACCATCGAGAGCGATTGAAACATCGAACGAGAGCAATGATTCAGCGTTCATATAGGAAGGTCCCTTCTCACCCACCTTGACCACCACTTTCACATTTGTTGTTTTCCGTTTCCACCAGTCAGGAATACGGCTTAATATGCCACACTCCTCATAAAGAGATGTTTCTTTCAAGACAACATACGCCTCATCAGCAGAAAGATAAAGAGGATGAAAAATCTCACCTGACTCCAGGATTTCAGAAACAAACTTGCTTTTCTGTGCGGCAAGCTGGACTGTACCCAGCAATTCCATCAGCTTCTTGCTGTTCTTGCCAAGCTCCAGAAGGGCATTCCTGAGAGGAAGATGTTTCAACCTGTTTGAGACAGTAACATCAGCAGTATAGGTGACTAAGAAGGCAAAAGGGTTCTCCTCCTTGCTTTCTACAAGATGGAAAAAAATCCTTCCTGCAAGATGGACATGCGCTCCCCAGCCTTGCAGAATCTTTTCAACAGGTTCCTCATTATGCGTGACCTCATTGACATAGGCAGACTGAAGCTGTTCCCATAACTTTTCCACCCATGAAGAATCAACAGATTCACTCCCTACAAGAAATGGAAGCGACTGCAAAATACGTTCAGTATCAGAGGCTTCCAACACAACTGTAGCCTTTTGCCTTACTTTCCCTATTTCAGGAATCTGTGACAATCCTCTTATGAATAGGAAACAAAGCTCACGCAACCAGGAAAGAGACGATGACAGCGGAACATTCTTGTCAGAAGATCCTAGATATAGGAGCGAAAGCCCCTTGTTTTCATTATATTTACTGAAGATATGTTCCTGTAAAAGGGACTGGCTTTTACTGACGACTGAATCATCATCAACCCAATCCAATTCGAAATGTCCTTCAGGATGAGCAATAAAAACAAGTTCACGATGCATAGGACTCCCTTTTGACTCCACGGCCAGGAATCATTTATGTTTTCATAATATAAATATTGTCAAGCAAAGAGTCAAAGGTTCTGGAAGTAACTATTATTATTGAAGGAAAGCGTTATCCAACAGATTCAACGCTTCCCCTGCAGTTCCCACTTCTTTCCATGCATTTGAAAAATCGTGAAGCCGTGTGAATTCCGTAGGAATAGCGATGACCTTGAAACCGCCTCTCACTCCAGCCATCACACCAGGTTCAGTATCTTCAATCACATACGACTTCCGAGGATCAGCCTCCAGCATTGCAGCAGCACGTAAAAAACCCTCAGGATCAGGTTTCCCCGCCAGAACATCCTGGCTTGCCAGAGTTACACCAAAGTATTTCATCAGCCCAAGCCCTTGCAGCACAAAATCAACATGAGCGCGTGATGAACCAGACACAAGACCCATCGGTATTTTTTTTGACGACAAAAATTCAATCAGTTCTGGAATTCCAGGAATCGAATGAAGATTCTTGCTTAGGATTT
>DYKD01000089.1 GCA_020722765.1 Brevinema andersonii
AGAAGTCCAAGTGGATACCTTGCTCCGGAACGGGTGGATACCTTGAACGGAATACTCAATTTGTAGCATTTAATGATTTCAGACGTACTCCTTTGCGTACGTAATTATACTCATAATTTTTAATTAAAATCAAGTAAAAACAAGAAAAAATGGTCCCTTTTCCCTTTGAAAAAAAAGGGTGAAGTCGGGTTAAGCAAAGCAATTCGTCCCAGCGGGTCATAAACCGCTGGAGAGAAGAGAAAGGAGCTTCAACAGGCGGATTTCAAAAAGAAATCATCTCCCATTATTTAATCTTGCCCAACAATCTCAAAAGCCCATCCAATATGGTAAATGGATGTGGAGGACATCCTGGAATATAAAGATCTATCGGCAGGATAGAATCTGCCCCGTTATTCTGTTCTTTATGCCCAATGAATGGACCACCTGATAAAGCACAGCTTCCAACTGCAATAGCAATTTTAGGATCAGGAATGGCGTCCCAGGTCTTTTTCAACGCCAACTCCATGTTTTTTGTAACTGGCCCAGTGATAAGCAATCCATCTGCATGTCTGGGTGATGCAACAAACTGAATTCCAAACCTTCCTAAATCCCAGCCAATCGTACCCAAAACGTTTGTGTCGGCTTCACAGGCGTTACACCCACCAGCACTGACTTGCCGAAGTCTGAGAGATCTTCCAAAAAGCGATTTCATTTTACGGTCAAGTTGCTTTGCCAGTTTCAGCACCATCTCCCGCTCACCCAAAATAAGATCTTCCTTCTTTCTGACAGCCAACCTAAATTCCTCTGTAAAACGGATGGCTTGGGAGGGACATACATCCATACAATCATTACAGAAAAGACATTTACTCAAGTCAATCGTTTTATCAGCCGAGCTATTGCACCAGTGGGACAGATGTCAGAGCACAGGCTACAATCTGATTTGCATTTATTCCATTCTATTACCGGTTGACCACGCAATCTTTTCGGAAGTACTGGTGGTTTCCCTGCAGGATACTTGATTGTCTTATATCCTTGTTTTAACCTGACAAATAATTCTTTGAGCATAATTTACCTTCTCCAACAACTATTACAAATCGAATCCACAATATGACAGACTGAAACTTTTATTGATGAGGGGAAAATCCGAAATTTCCTGGTTCCGTTGCGCCATTGCCAATCCAAACCAGTTATGAAAGCTGGGATCGACTATCTTATATCTTAGGAATCGACTGTTAGCATCAGTAATCGCAGTATGACATATTTCGCCTCGCCATCCTTCCACCATCGAAACAACAACACTGTCTGGAGCTATCATTCCCGTTTTCTTGTGACAATCGCCAGCAGGAAGATTTCCCATTGCTGTCTTGATAAAAGCTATGGCTTGACGAATCTCCATATAACGGATATACGCACGTGCAAATACATCACCTGTGTCCAAGGTTGAAACAGGAATCTGCATATAACGATAAATACCGGAAGGGTGACTGTAACGAGCGTCCCTGACTAGACCACAAGCTCTTGCAGCGGGACCAACCAAACCGAGTTCAACAGCCGTGTCACGACTAATTGTGCCCGTCCCTTCAATCCTCGACAAGACAGACTGGTTGTTCCAAAGGAGTTCAATGGAGTCCATTGTCTCTTTCTCTATGATTTTAAGATTTTTCAATAAATCCTGCGCTATTTTATTGTCAACATCAAAATGGACTCCGCCAGGAATAACCATACCACGGCCAAATCGATTACCGCAAAGCAGAGCTGTCAAGTTAAGGAAATCTCCACGCAATCGACCATTGAAACTGGATGTTGGAAGATAACCAATATCGCCAGACAAAGCTCCCAAATCACCTACATGATTGGCAAGCCGTTCCAGTTCGAGTGCAACTGCACGAAGCAGGAGACCGCGGGGCGGGGCTTGCGTTTCAGATAATGCTTCGATGATACTGGCATAAGATCCCGTATGTCCAATCGAAGTATCCCCTGCTGTGTTTTCGAGATAATGCAACGCTCTCTTATCCGGACCACCTAACAGATGATTTTCAATACCACGATGCTGAAAACCTAAGGCAATTTCAAGATGGAAAACATTTTCCCCATGACATTGAAAACGGAAATGACCAGGTTCGATAATCCCAGCATGAACAGGACCTACTGCAACCTCATGAACTTGCTCCCCTTCAACTCTAAAAAAATCACCTACAGCTGGCAAAATAAGTTCTCCAGAAGGTCTTTTCCAGGCATCGCGGTCACTCCAGGAAGCATGATAACGCACAGGCTTGAACCATGGATGCCCCTTCATTTCTATACCATATTGCTCGGCAATTTCACGTTCAAACAGATGAGCTTCTGGACAATCGGGAGTGATGGAATCAAAACAACTTCCTTGAAGCACTGTCCTGGACAAAAGAAGTTCACCTGATTCGTCATCTGCCAAGACGACAAAAAAACCTATCTGATCAGATTTTCCAACATCATATCCAAAAAAGGAAGCTATCCGCTTCTCCCCTTTTACAGCTTCAACTATAAGCTTACGGAAATCTGTTGTCTCCAAACAAGGCACATCCCCCATTTTCACAGGCTGATGGTTCTGAGTCAACACATAATGATCCTTGTTAATCATATCCGGTTCTCCAGGTAATTGACCGCATTGTTAATCAAATCTCTGAGTGGTTCAGGCATCCATATTCCCAATATCAAGGTGAAAAGAAAAAAAAGTATCACAGGGAAAACCGTACCAAACGATTCCCGATAAGGGACTGCATTCACATCCTGGGAAGGAGTCCCTTGAACGACCTTCAAGACAGTGATACCCATTCCTACAAAAACTATCAGCAAGAACACGAGAAAGAGAGCTCCACTCAGATATTTACCTGCAGCAAATGCACCAGACAATATTGCAAATATACTTTGAAAAGGGCCGAAGGGAGGCGATCCTGTTATCGCGATAAACCCAGCCAAGAACAAACCGCTGGATAAAGGGATCCGTTTCAGTGAACCTGTTACCTGGTCTGTAGATTTACTCTGGTACGCTCGATGGATATTACCTGCTGACAAGAACAGCAACCCTTTGGTCATAGCGTTTGTAATAATATGGAGCATAGTGCCAAACAAAGCTGTTGATCCGATACCCAGCCCGAGTGCAAGAATTCCCATTTGTTCGACACTGGAATAAGCCAACATCCTCTTGAAATCCAACTGATTCAGCATAAATATGCCTGCGATTATCATCGAGAAGAGACCCATAAATACAAGAAGATGTGATGAGAAAGCGGATTCTCCTGCAGCATTCATAATCTGGTAAACTCGTAACAGGCAGATGAGCGCTACACTTGTTATGCCAGTAGCGAGTAATGCGCCCACAACACCTGGTGCTTCACCATAAGCATCAGGTTTCCATGTATGCATAGGTGCAAGCCCCATCTTGGTTCCATACCCGATCATAAGAAGTATGAAAGCGGCATGCAACCAACTCTTGGAAAGCCCCGGAGCAATAGCACGAATCCCATCAAATGATAGTGTCGCTTCAAGCCCGCCTTGAATGGCAGAGTATGCCAGAAAAAAAGTTCCAAGCAATGCGAGTGCGATGCCTACAGAACCAACTATCAAGTACTTCCAAGTAGCCTCAATACTTTTCTTCGAATGGTTGAAATAGATGAGAGGCGCGGATACCAACGTGGTTCCTTCAATAGCGACCCACATCAGTCCCAAATGATGTGACGAGATCACAAGAGACATCAGACCAATCAAAGCAGATGCAGAGACAGAAAAAAACCTGTTATTCAGATCTCCCCTTATTTTCAAGTAACTAACCATATAAAACGAACAAATCAAATAAAGCGTGCTGACAGTCAAAAGGATAAGACTACTTACAGGATCAAGCACTATCCAAGCAGAAGAGAAAGCTAATTCAGGTTTTATAAGGATCAACAGTGTTGCCGTAAAATGAACAATACCCGTCAAAGGCAACACCCAAGGACGGAAGGAGTTCGAACTTATCAGGAATGCCACAAGCGCAGATAATATGGGAAAAAATATCAAGACATATATCATTAACTTACTCCTTCAAAGCACTGAGACGTCTGGTATCCAGGGATGAAAACGCCTCATTGATATGATTGGTGATTATCGATATGATGAATACACTGACGAACAAATCAAGAAGCATCCCCATTTCAACAACAAGCGGGATAGCGACAATCAGGAGCAGGCTGAATAGAAAAATCCCGTTTTCCATTATCAGATATCCGAGAACCTGCGTGATGGCCTTATAGCGAGTAACCATGAGAATGAGCCCAGTCACAATAGTACTGATAGCCGCAGGAATAATGACTTCTGCATGGTTTTGCCCGGAAGGAATCAACCTGCCGGCTAAGAAAAATATAAGCCCAATGGAAACCGCACCGATGATGACTGATGGTCCAAAACTGATAAAAGGCTGAATCTCCTTCTTGATCTTGACATCCCTCATTGCGCGAAACATGATGGAAGGGATGATAAATCCTTTCAACAACATAGCAGCTATCGAGGAAATAATCGTTGCCAATGTAATATGCTCATGAACCAGAAGTGCCAAGACACCCAGAAGGATTCCTTGAAAAGCAGTAATCCTGATAACAGTCAGAATTCGTTTGCTTCCTAAAGCAAACAGATTCTGAATCAGAATGATTATAATAATCCCAAAAATGATGTTTTGCACGATCTTACCTCGCAAAAAGTATTAAAGCTGATCCGCAGAGCATTACTGCTGATGCCAACAGAAGCGGAACCTGACGCATTCGCAACCTCGCCATGATTGATTCAATAATACCTATACCAACAGACAGTATCAGGATTTCACCAACAAAAATCACCCAATTGAGCCAAGAATGATCCATTACAATGGGGGTTACAATGGTGGTCAACATAGCCAACATAATGAACAATTTCAGTGAGGATGCATATTCTATCAGACCAAAAAGCGGACCACTATGATCAAGCACCATGACTTCATGAATCATTGTAAGTTCCAAATGTGTATTGGGATCATCCACTGGAATACGGCAGTTTTCTGCCAGGATAATTATGCAAAGCCCCAGCAAAATCAAAATAAGAGGTGCAAGACTTGCTTCGAAAAGGTTTGTGGTCATTGTAGCATGAAGCATATCGTTCAATTGCAGGGATCCGGTAAGTTTTACAAAGACCAGATATAGAAAAAACAGCGCTGGTTCTATTAGAATTGCGAACGTGACTTCTCGAGAAGCTCCCATACCTTCAAATGCAGAACCTGTATCTAGCGCTGCTGCTGTCGTAAAAAAGCGTGATAATCCCAATAAATAAGCGAACAGGATAAAATCCCCTGTGAATGAGAATAAACCAGGGGAGTGATTGAAAGGCATGATCATACCTACAACGAACGCGATTGACAGACCAACAACTGGACCTGCTTGAAAAAACCAAGTCGTTGTGTTACTTACAACAAGACCTTTCCGAAAAAGCTTAAACAGGTCAAAATAGGTTTGAAACAGGGGTGACCCTTTTCTGCCAGCGAAAAAAGCTTTGGTCTTATTGATTACACCAAACAATAAAGGTGGCAAGAGGAGCCAGAGAGTGATATGGATAATACGATCCTGTAACATAACTTCCTGCCTATATTAAAAATAAAAAAATCACGATTTTTACTTGGCATAATAACCAACTAATGGAATAAAACAGAGCTTCTTATTGATGAACTAACAAGGCTGAAAGCAAATTTCCAAACGGGATTATGGAAAAAATCAAAATTGCCAGTATTAATAGAATGTAAAGTATATAAACCTGCGTATAACCTTGTTGGAATGTATTAAAACGGTTAAAAAGCATAGTTATCTTTTTAAATATCGGGCTGATGATCCTGTCTAAAACAATCTCATTGACATGTTTTTCAAAACTTGCTTTTGCTGGAAACGGATTTCCAGGAGTCTTTTGATGTGTATTTGGCTTAAGAATAAAAGAGAACAACCTAACAATACTATCAGCAAAAGAAGATGAGGTATATTGCATACGGCTATCCGGGCTGGCATATCCACAATCCCATGTAACAGCACTCCTGTGTTTTCTGTACCAAAATTTCATTATAATGGCAATCAACCCCGCCAAAAAAACCAACATCAATGATAACCGTGTGATCCAATAGAAAGGATCTCTCATAATATTGAGGTCATGACCAATGACATTCTCAAGAATCGGCAAAACTGATCCTGGGAAAACCCCTATTACAAAACAGATTACAGCGAGTATAGCCATTGATAGAACCATACTAACAGGAGATTCATGTGGTTGATTCTCCAGTTGTGTTCGTGGATTGCCCAAGAATACGACCCCAGTGACTTTAACAAAACAAGCCGTCGCCAAAGCTCCAATCATAGCCAGAACAGGAACAGCCATCACTATACCGATGCCGATCGGCATACTTACTTTACTCCCCTGGACTAATCCTATGTATATGAGAAATTCACTGATTAACCCATTCAATGGTGGCAATCCACTGATGGCAACCGCACCTACGATAAAAAACAGCATTGTCCACGGCATGAAAGAGGCTAATCCCCCCATCTTGTCTATTTGCCGAGTTCCCGTTCCATGAAGCACAGAACCTGCCCCGAAAAAAAGTAACGATTTGAATATGGCATGATTCCAAACGTGAAGAAGGCTTCCTGCCATCCCTAACACAACCATTGTATGATTCCCTATTGATTGTCCTATCAAGGATAACCCAAAACCCATCAGAATAATCCCGATATTCTCAATACTGTGATAAGCAAGCAGACGTTTTAAGTCATGTTGAGCCAAAGCAAAGACCACACCGAGAAGTCCATTTATGCATCCTAAAACCAGAATAATAACACCCCAAAGAACCGGAGGGTTTGGGAGAAGTGAAATAAACCGAACAAGCCCGTAAATTCCAGCTTTTAAAAGGACTCCTGACATTATGGCAGACACATGGCTAGGGGCATTCGCATGCGCACCTGGAAGCCAGAAATGCATCGGCATAACACCTGCTTTGATGCCGAAACTGATGAGTGCCATGATAAATAGAAGGTTAGCAATCCCTTGATCAAGGCTTCCCGCTGGCAAAACATCAAGTCTAAATGATCCTGTAAAGAGACGCCATAATATAAAAAAAGCGAAAAGTAGAAGTGTACTCACATGCGTCGAAAGGATATAAACCAAGGAACTTTTACGGCAATCCTTGTTTTGATGGTCAGTGCTAAACATAAAGAAAGCGGAGAGAGCCATAACCTCCCATCCCAATATGAAGGACATAGCGTGCTTACTGATTACAAGAAGCCCTAAACCAGAAATCAAGAGCCCCCAAAAAACTGGACATATCCAGCCCGACCTGTCTCTTTCTTTGAGCTGATATACCCCATTCCATAAATTGAACCTAAACCACCAATCAGAAAAATCGGAACCAGAAAAAAGGCTGAAAGAGGATCAAGTCCGACAATCGTACCACCCACCGCATCCCAAAACATGGGCAGAGTGAATGTAGTAGGTTTCACAAGTCCGATTATAGCACTGATCAAACCAGCAGCAGAGGCTACGCTAACCAATACAACGGACACGATTCGACCGAGCAAAGGTTTTTTGTTTAAAATAACGGAAGGGAGTCCACTTAAGGCTGCAATGATGAGTGAAGAAATAATCATTAGTAGCAACATCTTATTTTCCAAGCTCCAGTTTTTCCATAATGTCTAAGATATCTTTTTCCGGCAACCGTTTCTGCAGGGCAGCACTCCATTCCGGATTTAAAAGCTTTGAAGCGAGTCGTGACAGCAGATGCAGATGAATTTTAACTGACGGGCTGATAATCGTAAACAGGATATTGACAGGCTTATTATCAATCGCCTTGAAATCAATAGGATTTTGTAGAAAACAGAGTTGGATACAAGGTTTACGAATACCGAGTATCAAAGGATTTCTCGCATGGGGAATCGCAATCCCATCGCCAATACCTGTTGAACCTTGAGATTCACGGGACAACAACACCTGATAAAGGAAATCCCGGTCAATTGTCTTGTCCAATTTCAGGAGTTGGACAACATTTTTTAGGACAGTCGGTATATCCGTACCGCCGACATCATAGAATATCCCCCCTGCTTTTAATGTCTCTAGAACACTTGGAAGTTCAGCCGGATCATTCCCTTCGTCCTCGAAAAGATTGTGAGGGACCTTGATACCATTAGTCGTAGCCCATTCCAAAATGTCAATCCTGTTGACGACATAATGATCTTGAATCTTGTTAAAAGGCATCTTCCTGTTTTCTATCCAATGATAAATGGTTTCTTTAGAAACATTGAAAATCCGAGCTACATCCTTGACAGACATTTGCATGCTTCTTCTTCCTCCAGAAAGTGAAAAAGGGAAACGCTTTTATAATAATTGAACAAAAAACTTACCACCTTACAGCGACGCCAGCCCAACTCAAACCACCACCAAATCCAATCATGAAAATATAATCACCAACTTTGAATCGACCAGAATTCCAGACTTCCTCAAGGGCAAGACCTATGGAGGCAGAGGATGTATTTCCATACTTTCCCAGATTGACTACAAAACGCTCCATAGGTATTCCAGAAGTTGAGGAGACTGCTTCAATAATCCTGTTATTCGCCTGATGCAATATGACATGGGCAGAATCCGTCTCTTTGAA
>DYKD01000306.1 GCA_020722765.1 Brevinema andersonii
GCGGAGGTTGGGAGGTGGACATGTAAAGATCCGATTGCTC
This sequence comes from Brevinema andersonii, assembly GCA_020722765.1. Lineage (GTDB taxonomy): Bacteria > Spirochaetota > DYKD01 > DYKD01 > DYKD01 > DYKD01. The sequence goes on from DYKD01000306.1 coordinate 41, forward strand.
TGGGTATTGTAGGTTTCAATGCATATGAGTATGTGTGGGGAAAGCCTAGTTCGCTTTATGACCCATCTGGCCTATGGGGACTTGGTTTAGGGTTGTCCTGGGCAACAGAAGGTGGAGCAGTGGTAGCAGGAGCGGCTCAGTCTGGCAGTGGGGGAGGATTTCACTTTTTTGGCGAAAAAGGGGGGGAAACAGAATTCGCGAGCTGGGGTGGAATGTTAGGAGGCCCTGGGTATGGTTTACAATATCCGAAAGGTGGATATAATGTGATTACAGGAGCATATGCAGGTCTTGGTGCAATGCTTTACTTTACAACCGCGGATTGTCCTGATGAATTGAAAGGAGCGGCAGACACATTTTTTATTGATATAGGAGTTCCATTTAATCCTTTTTTAAGAGGCTCATTGCAAATATCTTTTTCAGATAGCGGTGAAATATCGTTAGGTTTCAGTCCCCCTGGTGCTGGTTTTGGTGCTGGTGCAGCTATTGGGCTATTAAGAACTATGACTGATTCTGGACGTATTTAACTGTACTCGTGAGAAAGGTGGCACATCATGTATGAAGTACTTCATGAATTTATTAAAGGCGCTTGGCCTCCTGCGCTCTTTTTTATTCTTGGAATCTTTTTCATGAACAATTTCATGGTTCCTTTTATTCATGTGCGTCTAACCGAAAAAGGAGTGTGCCTTTTCGTCCTGTTTGGCCTGCTCTATCTTGACTGCATACCATACGAAAAAATCACTGAGGTAGAAACAATTTCATATTCGCAGTTCTATTGGCCACCAAGAGAGCTGAGGCCGATGAAATATTGGATTCAACACTTCGTGTGGTTTAGAAAAGGTGTTTTATTGAAGATAGAAGGATATGAACAAAAAAGTGTTGCCTTTAACAGCAGAAATGTAGATAAAACCATTTCTGAGATAAGAAAAAGAATTGGAACTCCTTCTAAAGTAGTGGAGGCATCTTGAGTAGAAAATGGCGAAATTATGGCATTACACTGATGTTGATGCTAATAGCTCTTGGTTTGCTCCTCGGACTTCGTTCCGTTGAAATGCCGCGTGAATTGAGAATATTCATAAGGTACTTCATTTTTTGCTTGCTGTTTATTTGGTTTGGATATCAATTCATAAAGGAGCTTAAGCTTAATAAGCTAAATAAGAGATGAGTAAGACAGAAGACGGTTTACCGCATGAACCAAAATCTCTTTCCAGCCAAAATTTTTTCTCTTCAGTTCTTCCGCTTTCACCGTTTTCTGACCTTGTCGAAAGAGAAGGGCTGTATGAAAGCCA
>DYKD01000307.1 GCA_020722765.1 Brevinema andersonii
ATGGGATGCTTCAAATCGATTCCATTGTTGGCAAAGGGACAACAGCTTTCATAGTCCTTCCACTTTCCGATCCCCCAAAATGGTTTGTCTCGGATTTAACAATCGGTTCGGGAGAAACCGTCATTGTACTGGATGACGATGCTTCAGTACATCACATATGGAGAGACCGTTTTAATGCGTGTGGCATTAACACAGCACTTTTTACTTTTGAGAAGGCAGAGGAGTTCTTGTGGTGGTGGAAAAGAAAAAAGAAGAGCCATAAAGATTGCCTTTTTCTCTGCGATTATAGCCTTGCGGGTCGAGAACTTAATGGGCTGGATGTAATAAGGAAAGCGGGCCTTAGAAAGCAGGCGATTCTTGTGACTAATTACTTCAATAACGAGCGTGTGAGACAGGCCTGTCTTAGTATGGGCATCAGGCTTCTTTCAAAAGACATGGTCAATGTTATTCCCATCCGGAGAAAATCTGGTGGAAAGGAAGGGGTCCAGACAGGATGAGAAAACTCACTATTTTTGTTTTAATCATGGTAATAGTCCACGGAATCAGTTTTTCAGAAGACAGCACCAAGGAACTTCTTTCCGAGAATGACATAACTCTATCAGAGGAGATTGTTATTGGCGAAATCCAACCACAAGTCGTTGTGGATGTGAGGGAAAACGGCAACGCAAATGGTTTCCTACAGCCTTTCTTTTCTCAGGCAATTATTCGACGGCTAAAGCGAAACACAATCTCTGCATTGCCATATATGGGTAATTACGCCAAAGCCTTTGAATCAAAATCACTTTCTTCACAAGAACTTCTAGCACCAAAAGTTGTCCTTGATGTCAATTTTAAAAAAAGCGGCGAGGCCTATACGGTACGCTCAATGTTATCCCAAATCTCCTATGAACCGTTGAGTAGAAAAACATCCGTATTCCGGGCCAATATTTGGACCAAAGATCGCCTTACCACGGGAATAAGTCGTGAAGGAATCAGATATGAGGTGTTGCAGTTTGTTGATAAAGAGCTAAACGAGCTAATCGGAGCAAGAAGACAGAATCTCATCGGATCAAGAAAGGATAATCCAAGGTATTTTAAACACATGACCTCCCGTCCGAAGCAGCTGGGAAATGGACCAAATGCATTGGAATATGGCTATGTCTGGCATGATCCGTCCAACAGAAGAAGCAACCTTGAGCTTGGTGTCTCAACTGGAACTCCTACGCTTGGGAATGTATCCATCGGCTTATGGGGTCGAAGAGAATTTCCGCTCATTGCTGAAGTATCCGGTATGTATTACCGTGATGACCACCGTGGGATTCAGACTTCGGTGGGCTGGGCCATT
>DYKD01000308.1 GCA_020722765.1 Brevinema andersonii
GCAGGGTGATTTTTGTTCTGTCTTTGGCAAATTTAACAGCCTGCCCCAAAACTCCTCCCGTTTTTTCTTCAGGTGCAGGAGTTGGAGTTGCTTCAGCCTCTTCCCCTAAAACTTCCTCCTTAGTCTTTCCTTCACCCTCTTGTGAAGATCCTCCCTGTGAAGAAACTCCCCCAACACTGCCTAATGTAGCAGCAGGAGCGGGAGTTGCTTCGGTAGATACCCCTGCAACCACTCCCCCACCTCCTCCTGCTCCTCCTCCAGAGGGTGGTCCAGCATAAGTCAGAGTCTTGAAAGTTCTCTCACCTCCCAGAGCAACAGGAGAACCCTCAGAGATAGTTCTGTAGTAATAAATCGTCCCATCGGTCAATCCAGTTATTTCAACTGTGTGGTTTGTAACTTTTGGACTAGTGTCAAAAGTGCTTGTAGAAAAAGCATAGCCATAGTTTGGTGGATTACCAAGCGTTGAATGAGAAACCGTATCGTAAACAACTCGACTTGAAGTAGGCCTGTCAGTGGTCCAAGTAACAACAGCTGTGGTTTGAGTGGGGGTGGTTGACTTTTCACTGGAAACAACTGCCGCCACACCAACTTTTATTGCCTTTTCATTTTTATTGCCAGCCTTATCAAAAACTTTGGCAATAAGATCATATTCTCCCAAAGGCAAGGGATAACTAGTATCCCAAGAATCACCAATTATCTCTGTTTCACTTCCTCCACCTGCTGGTTTAAAGAAAATTTGCGTGCCATCTACACCGGACAAATTATCATCGGTATCTACATTAAGCGGCGCAACTCCTACAAGAGTATCACCATCTCCCGGACTAACCCAATTTGCCGTTGGAAGAGTAATATCATAAACCACACCTCCCAAAACTCCTGTATCTTCAGTGTTACCTGCATTATCTGTGGCTTTTGAATAGAAAGTATAAGTTCCTTCAATAGGTGCTGTTATTGTATAGTTCCAACTTGTTGTGCCCGTAGCTGCAAGCCAGACTTGTCCTGTTTCCCAACTATCACCATCCCAATATTTTGTTTCATCAGCGGGTGTTACCACTTTTATAGATACCTTTACCTCCTTTACACCAGACGTACTATCAGAAGCTGTACCGCTAATCTTTCCATTCCAAGTACTAGCATTGTAAAAACCTGAAGATGGATAAGTCGGCTGAGAACTTGGCTTTACTCTATCAAGGATAATCGTATCAGAAACAAGATAACTACTATTTTCATTGCCTGCCGCATCCCTAAATTTAACCCTTACCGTCTTTTCACCATCAGAGTCTGCCAGCGTCCAATTCTTTGTAGTACCATACGGTTCCCAA
>DYKD01000090.1 GCA_020722765.1 Brevinema andersonii
AAAAGTTAATGCTTATCTCCTCTAAAAAAGTTGCATTTATTAGTTGAATTTAATATCGAATAAATCGTAAACTCTGATACTGTCAGAAGGTTGTTTCAGGTAACTCAGGGTTTGATATTTCTGCATAACAGGCATAGTAGTAAAGACTCCCGTTAAGGTAAAAAGGATTCTTTTCATAACCAGTTATTTATTATTTATTGGCAGGTAAACATTCATTTCGGGATGCATGGTATAAAGCCTGTAAACCTCCCCGTCAAACACATATATCCCGCTTGATTTATCGCCGGTGATGATGGGATTTCCGGGGTAGATATACCAGTGTATCAGGTCATCGGAGACAGCTATATGGGTATCCCAGGTCGACCAGTCAGGAAGGGGTGTCGAGTGATAGATGGCATAGTATTTTCCTTTATACCTGATCACCTGGTTAAGTGCGATGGCGTAATGATCGAATGCATCCGGCCCCACTCGGATAACTGGTTCATCCAGTACGTTTGTCCATGTTTTCAGGTCTTCAGTTGAGGCGATCCATATCCCCAGGTCTTTGCGTTCATAAAAAAGGTACCAACGGCTTCCTTCAATCCAAACCGTTGGTGAACCATATGGCCCGGGCAGGAGTTCTCCGTTGGTTAACCTGATATCCAGGTTTCCGTGTTCTTTCCAGTTCACCCTGTCCGTTGAGGTGAGCATGTGGGAAATGTCATCCACTCCTTCGGCAAACATATAATAGGTATCTTCGTTCTTCACCACAAAAACATCTTCTGTCCAGTAATCATCATATACCGGATTACCGGGATAACGAGTCCAATTATACCCATTCTGTGAGGTTGCATAACCAAGGAACTTTGTGTTTCCCTCTGTACCGCTGTAACCGGTATACCACATATGGTAACCATCCTCCTCTTTCAGGATATATCCCCGTCCCCGGATTTTACTGTCCCATGCACCATCTTCGCCGGAGGTAAATACCGGATTGCCTTCATATGGTCTGAGATGTACAAGTTCTTCCGGGAAATCATTGGTTTCGTGTATAAAGGCATCCGCCAGTGTCCGGATATAGAATTGATTTCTGAAAATATTCAAATCTGTAAGCTGGTCAGTCCGGAATGTGATCTCCCTAATTTCACCCGGGAGCAGGTTGAAACAATTGTCCTGAAAGTGTCCCTCGTTTTCGTCGCATTGCATATAAACATTTTTGGCAAGAACATCTGATGTCAATGTAATAAGGATTCCTTCTTTCACAGGTGAAAACCGGGTGCTGATTTTAGGTCTGGGAAGGCTGAGGTGTTTTGGTTTACAGAAGAACAGCTGGTTGGAACTGATGATTTTGGTGCCATCCATTAACTTAGCATTCAGGAAAAGGTTCACCGTATCCTGGATGGATATCAGTTCTGACAGGGGCCTGCTGAAAAAGTTGATGCTGGCATTTGGTTTCACCCGTATATCCTTTAACTCTGAGAAACAGATGTTTCCCCTAAAGTCCATGATTTCAAGTTTCAGAGTGTAATTCTTTTCTTCCCGCAAATCGGAAACAACGGCCACATTAATCCTGTTTTCCTGTATATACGGACTTACCAGTACGGGTGCATAAGCCCTCATGACATAGTATTGCAAAGGTTTCCAGTTACCATAATAGTCAATACCTGACCAGGATGTTACCGGCCAGCAATCATTTGCCTGCCAGTAAAGACTGCCCATGGTTTTATCCCGGTTGCGGCGGTGGGCTTCTGCAGCCACCTTAATTCCTTCGGCCTGCATAACCTGGCTGACGTACAGGGTGGATGTGAAATCCTTCGGCATAGGGTAATCGAGAAGAATATGGTAGAACATGTTTTCATTTCCATTGCGGAGTCGGAGTTTATGGTGCTGCAGCATGACGGGTGACCACACGTCAAAATCTTCAGGCAGGGCAAAGGTTCTGATATTATTCAATGAAGGATATGACTGAAGCCCGTATTCGGAAATAAACCTGCCCATACGTTTTCTTTCCGCAAACAATTCTTTCGGTTGCCGTCCGAAATAGACATACCAGAAATGCTGGTTACCTGATGTGCATGCCTTCGTGTCATCGTATTCGTTGTAATTACTGCTGGGGCTGGAAGGCCAGTAAAATTTCTCCGGATCATTTGCCTGAACTGCTCCTGGAAGAATTTTATAAAAAATTTCCTCGTACGCTTTCCAAAGCTTACTTCCCTCAGGCTTATTGCGGATATCCTTCCAACGGCTTTCCCAGAACATAAGCACTTCATTATTACCACAATACATGGCAATGCATGGGTGGTTTCTGAGTGCACAGACCACTTCGTTGGCTTCTGCTGAAATATTGTCCAGAAATTCAGGGTCTCCCCTGACCATTGAATTTGAAAACATGAAATCCTGCCAGATCAGAATGCCATATTGGTCGCACAACTTGTAAAAAATATCATTTTCGTAAATGCCTCCCCCCCAGACACGCAACATATTCATGTTTCCGGCCTTTATATCTTTTATAAAAGTTTCATATTTTTCATTGTTGACACGTGGGAAAAAAACATCTAAGGGAACGTAATTCGCCCCTTTTATAAATACTGGTATACCATTTACCCTGAAATAGAAGCTGGTCCCGATGGAATCAGGTTCACGCACCACTTCAATGGTGCGGATACCAATCTTATCAATCTTTCTTTCAATTATGGAATGTCCTAAATATACTTCGAAGGACAACTCATAAAGTGTTTGATCTCCCATGCCATTCGGCCACCAAAGTTCTGGTTTCTGAATGATCATATCAATGGTAAATTGATTTAAGCCAGGTATCAGATTTTTGATTTCATGCTTTAAATTTTTATCATTTGTAAGGTCCTTTATCCTGATTTCCACTTGTTTTTCTTCCAGGCTTTCAATCTCCGCTGTTACCCTGTATTTTGCCTTTTTAATGTCAACGGTTTCCATCTGGTAATGAATATTTCTGATTTTAACAAGGTCATAGCCAATGATTCTTACTGGGCGCCATATACCACTTGTCACCATTCTGGGTGCCCAGTCCCAACCATAGTGAAACTGTGCTTTTCGCGTGAAAGTGCTGGTTTTTATGTCTACCTGTTTCTCAGTAACAGGTTGTTCACTGTTTACTGGTATAGTATAACCGTATCTGTAATACAGAGGCAGGATATACTGTATGGGTGAATGAAATAGTATATTTAAATGATTGTCTTTCTCCCTGATTAAGCCAGTTATATCTGCCTTCCATGAGCGGAACATATTGTCTGCAAATAGTAAAAGACTGTCATTCAATCTTACTTCTGCATAGGTATCCAGTCCTTCAAAAACAATCTCAATCTTCTGTTTTGCTGTAAATTCTTCCGGTAGATCAAAGCAGGTCCGGTAATTCCAGTTTTCGTTTTCAATCCATTGTACCTCTCTTTCATTGAGGCGGTAAAAGGGATCGGGGATTAGTCCATTCTGAAACAGGTCGGTATGGATATATCCGGGAACCTGAGCCGGATACCACTCTTTAGTTCCCTGCTTGTTAAAAAACCAATCACGGTTTATTTCATATACAACAGGCATTTCTTTTTGCCTGGTACAGTTACTCAGAATGATGATAAAGGGAAAAAGTAAAAGAAACCTTATAAGCATTTTTTGCAGTTGGTATAATTTAAGAATATGTCTTGAATACATTTGTTAAGTTCTGACTGACCGATTCTGAATCATAGATTTATAAACAATAACCGTTTTAAAAGGCGAAGCGGAAAATCTCAATATTCAATGATTTAAAGAAATTTTCCGCAACACCTAAATCTATTTAATAGGAAAATGAAAAATTAACCTGAATCCGAGTGATTCATGTTAATATTATTTACCTGTAGCCCATAATGGGTGCTGGGTAAGGTTCTTATTAACATCCAGTTCCCTGGTCGGTATCGGCATAACCGAATGTTTTTCTTCAACATTAATCGTTGTCGGGTACTGTATCGGTGAGGAGTTCAACTCTTCCATTTCTCTTTCCAGTATCCCTTTCCTTACGTAGTCGAACCATCCATGTAATTCAGCGAACAGTTCAAATTTCCTTTCCTGTATGATCGCTTCCCGAAATTGTTCCTGAGTTAAGCCCGAGACATTGTGAGATGAATCTTTAAAAGCCCGTTCTCTGACCTGGTTAAAGGCATCATAAGCAGCCTGAGTGGGTCCTACATGTTCATTAATAGCTTCGGCATACATAAGCAAAACGTCCGCCCAGCGGATGACCGGGAAATCGAAGGGATATTCTTGATAGTCGGCCCCTTCATACTCTGCGAACTTCCTGACGTAGGGGCAGCTTACAGCATTACCACCTCGGAGATTATAGCGAAAGATTGTACTATCATTTATCATATAATAGTATTTCCTGTATGGATTATGGATTGTCGGATCTATTTCAACTATGAATCCCTCGGTTATCCGGCTGTCTCCTTCCTCGAACTGGATCAGGAATTGTGGCTCCGAGGTGGCTCCTCCCCATGCAGTCCAGTTGCCATAATAGCCTCTACCCGGATTGAAGTAATCCCCATATGTTGATCCTTCACCTAAACCTCCAGTTGTATATTGGATGCTGAACACGATCTCGTCGTTATTTTGATTGTCAACTCTGAATACATCGATATAATTATCCATCAACCTGTACCCGTCATTGTCATCGATCAGGTCGGCCAATATTGCTTCAGCATCAGCATAGCGTTCCGTATGCTGCAGGGGGAAGCCGGCCATGGTTAAATATACTTTACCCAGCAATGCCTTGGCTGCCCCGCGAGAGGCCCGTCCAACATCCCCGCCTGAATAAGTGGTGTAAACCGGCAATTTGTTTATGGCATCCTGGAGGTCGCTTATAATGAGAGTATAGATTTCGTCCGCGCTTGATTTGGAAGGATAAAGAACATCATTGACTACAGTAGCTGCCTCGGTTATCAGCGGGGCATCCTCCCATAACCTTACGATATTAAAATAGTTCAGCGCCCTGAGGAATTTAGCTTCCCCTATAACCCTGTCCCTTATAACAGTATCGATATCATTAATACCCGACACCCTGTTAATAATAATATTACAACGATTTACTGCCACATAGGCCTCTCTCCAGACATTTTCCAGATATATATTGTCTGGATGCCACATTATCCAATCCAATTCTCTCTCGGCACTTTTGCGCCATCGGTGATTTGTGAGCATCTCAGTCGGATAATCAACCAAATCACGTAAATCTCTTCCATAATAGCCTTGGTTCTGCAGGGCATCATATGCCGCATTGATTGCTAGTATCACATCGTTTTCCGTTTTATAAAAATTATTGGGAGTAATATCACTGAAAGGTTCCTCCTCCAGATCAGTGCATGTGGAAAAGATCAGGAGTGCTATAAACGAAACCACGTACAATTTGCTTTTAAATATATTTTTCATGAGTAATTAGTTTTTAAAATTAATAATCTAGAAACCCAGATTTACTCCGAATGTAATCGATTTTGTATGCGGGTATGTACCGTAATCCACGCCCATATTCAGATTATCCAGGCCCCTGGCGTTTACTTCCGGATCAAAACCGGTATAGTCGGTAATGGTTAATAAATTCTGCCCGCTGACATATATTTTGGCACTTCTCAGCCATCTCATTTTTTTGAAAGCAGGAATGTTATAAGCCAAGGTAATACTTCTTAACCTGAAAAAGCTACCATTCTCAATATGCCTAGTGCTTTGCTCTTGGAGAAACATACTTTGTGAATTGGGACTTGGTACGTCCGTATCTGTATTTTCCGGTGTCCAATAATTGGCAGCTGCTGCCACCTGGTTGGTAGTAAGCAACATGGAAAAGGTTTCAATCAGGTTTACATTGAAGACATCCGCTCCGTAGACACCGTTGCAGAATATGTCCAGCTCAAACCCTTTCCAAGAAAACTTATTATGGAATCCATAGATGAAATCCGGGTTTGGATCCCCAATTTTTGTTCTGTCATCCGGTGAAATGACGCCATCCTTATTTGTATCGATGTATTTAATTTCGCCTGGGTGTGCATTAGGCTGGATGAGACTTCCTTCAGCATTTACGTAATTATTTATTTCAGTCGTGTCCGCGAATACTCCATCGGTAACATAGCCCCAGAAGATTCCCAGCGGCTCACCGACCTTCACCATGCTGGGATTGATTTTCCTGTGGCCATATAAATAGTTGGATATAGATGGGAACTTATCCAGCCCCCCCAGACTGATCACCTTATTCCGGTTCAGGGACAGGTTCCCGCTCAGTTCCCATTTGAAATCACCAGTAAGAATATCAGCGGTCAAGCTGAACTCGATTCCCTTGTTTTCAAGTTCGCCCAAATTTTGTATGGATGAGGTATATCCAGATGTGTAAGGAATGGCAACATTAATCAGCAGGTCTTTTGTCTTTTTCATGTAAGCATCGGTTGTAAATGTGATCCTGTCGTTTACAAATCCCAGATCCATACCTATGTTTGACTGGGTGGTGGTTTCCCATTTCAGGTTGGAATTGCCAAGTTGTCTGGGTCCAAAACCAACCACCACGTTGTCATCAAATGGGTAATACCGGATGCCCAGCAAAGCAAGCGATTTGTAGCTTCCGATTTCTGAATTTCCGGTAACTCCGTAACTGGCTCTCAATTTAAAATTGGAAATGAATCCAAGCTTTTGTATGAATTTTTCCTTTGATAGGCGGTAACCGACCGCAAAGGACGGGAAGAATCCCCATTTGTTGCCTTCGCCAAACTTAGACGATCCGTCGGCTCTTGCGGTCACGGTTAGCAACAATTTTTTCTGGAAGGTATAGTTCATGCGACCCAGCCACGACATGAATGACCAGTCACCCTTTCTTGAATTTGGTATACCCGGCTCATTGCCTGCACCTATGTTATTCGCAAGGAAAAAGTCCGTGCTAAAGTCTCTGGAAAAGATGTCGTGATACGACCACTGGCCGCCATGCTGAGAGAAGCCGGCCATGGCTTTGACCCTGTGGCTGGCCCCAAGCTGCCGGTCGAATGTCAGGTAGTTCTCGTTTAGCCATGAAAAGTTCCTATTTACGCCGATGTTTGCACGTCCGTTTGAATTTTTACCCTCAAGGGTGGTCTTCGGAAAGTAACTTTCCCTGTTAACATCGCTCAGGTCAAGTCCGGCAGCAACGCGGAAGGTCAATCCTTCCATGATATTAAAGTCAAAATTGGTACTGCCCAGTATCCTGTCGGTAACGATCTCATCAAAGATTTCCTTTGCGCTTGCAACCGGATTACCGAATCTGCTGAAACCAGGAACCTGTGCATCGCTATCATAATAATTGCCACTTTCATCTGTGACAGGTAAAGTGGGGCTTATGTGTAAGGCAGCATACACAATGCTCCCTGCATCTCCTTCAGTAAAGGATTTGTTGCTCAGCGATCGTGTTACGGTGAGATTTGTCCCCGCATTCAGCCATTTGGCAACTTTCTGGTCAATATTCACCCGGACTGATCCTCTCCGGAAATTCGATCCGTGGATGATCCCTAACTGGTTATAATAATTTCCCGAGAGATTGTACTGGGTAATATCGTTGCCCCCTCTGATAGACAACTGATAATTTTGCATGGGGGCTGTCCTGAAAATCTCTTTCTGCCAATCAGTACCTTTGCCAATCTGTTCGGGTGTGGGCAGTGTATTGCCGTCAAAGAGAGGAGGACCAGGCGGTGTGGTTAACGCCTCCGCATAATTAACAGCCTCAGCAAATTGCTGTCCGTTCATCATGTCAACCGTCTTGATCACTTGCTGGAATCCATAGTAGGTTTCCATATCAACCATGGTTTTACCGGCTTGTCCCCTGCGGGTGGTTATCAATACCACACCGTTGGCACCCCTTGCACCATAAATAGCTGTTGCTGAGGCATCTTTCAGAATTTCGATTGATTCAATGTCGGCGGGATTCAGGGTGGCCATCGGATTTAATGGCAATTCACCAGTTCCGATATCGGGTGTGATATCCATGTTCCCAGATATAGGAATACCATCGATCACATAAAGGGGCTCATTGCCTCCCACGATGGAATTTCCACCCCTGATTCGGACGATGGTCCCGCTACCTGGCTCACCCGTTGTCCGGGAAACCATTACACCAGCAACACGTGCCTGCAGACCTTGGTCAACTGAAGTAACCGGAATTTCTCTCAGCTGTTCTGATGTTACAGAGGCAACCGAACCAGTCAGATCACTCTTCTTTATAGTACCATACCCTATAACCACAACCTCATCAAGACCTACTGTCTCACTTACAAGCGAAACGTTTAATGATGTCCTTCCTTCTAACGGAATCTCCTGGTTTTTATACCCAATAAATGAAAATACCAGAATCGCATTTTTATCAGGTACAGATATTGAATACTTGCCTGTTGCATCAGTAGTGACACCTACTTTTGTACCTTTGACCACAACATTAACTCCTGGCATTGGCTCACCTGTGGAAGCATCGGTAACAGTGCCGGTAACCGTAATCTGCTGCTGATCACTGATCGATAATCTACGGGTACCTCTTAATGCTTTCAACTCTTTCTCCAGCGGATCAGTTGTCAGCATTATCTTACGATCAAAAACCA
>DYKD01000309.1 GCA_020722765.1 Brevinema andersonii
TCCCAACCTCCGCATCATAATCCCTTGCACCGAAGCGGACAAGCTTCGTCTGGCTTTCATACAGCCCTTCTCTTTCGACAAGGTCAGAAAACGGTGAAAGCGGAAAAGCTGAAGAGGCGAGGTTTTGGATTGAAAGAGATTTATGATTCATAGCTTGAGCCCTTTTTTTCATTTGGCTACAATTCATTAAGTTTCTTATCCACATCATGCAAAAAGTCGGCAACGCTAGTGTCTTTCCCTTCAATCCATGCTTGAAACCAAAGAACAGTTCTCACAAATTCCTTATGCGACGACAATCTTTCTTCAATGAACATGAAAATGTCCTCAACCAAAGGACCTGGGAAGTCATCGTCATAAGAAAATTGATAGCTGAACTTAAGGCGTGTATCCTTGCCTTTACGTATTTGAAAGTACCTAATTCCTGGGAAAATCGTTCCTCGCTTTACTGTTAACTCTCCTGGGACATCTGTCCAGGAAAAGGAGTCCTTCCCAACGTTTAATGTCAGCTTATTACCGTCAAGAAAGAAAGCGACAAATACTCTCCTCTTGTGAAGACAACCTATTTCCCTTTCATCCGCATAACCGGCGCACCCTTGGCAAAAGGTTTGGTATGGTTCACTGCTTGGTGATAATTCATAGGTTCGATCAAGAGGGTTGTAGGAATACCTTGCATTGACATTGCCTCCCTTAAGAGCTGTATACTTCGCCAATAAGATCATTTTGCTGACTCACAACCACAGTTTGGTTGATTAAGCAGAGCGTTCAAACCACCTGCAATAGCCCCTGCCCCGGTCAAATTCCAACCTAAATTCGTTCGTCCTGCTGCAGCAACTACAGCTTCTCCAGAGCCATATTTGGCCAATAGTTCTGCGGGTGTATACATTCTTGATGTCCGATCAAGGCCCAATCGAAAAGCCATTTTGAGAGCATTTCTCGACTTTACTGCTGCTACATAATCTTCTCCTCCTCGTGCGAGACTTAACCCTTTTGCCGTGCCAGCATATGCAAGTCTTCCACTACCTAATGCAAGCATTGCTATTGAAGTAATCCCTGTTGAGACGCGGTAACTACCAGAACAACGATTAACTATTCCTCCTCCGTTCCAGCCAAAGACATCATCCGTCCATTCACGAAGCTCATCGCCAAAACCAAAAAGAAGAGCGTCCCCAATACCTGCTGAAATATCGGCAGTAACAACAAGCCAGTCAAAACCGCGGGGATCAATTAAATTGACTGGGTCTAATCCCGAATAGATATAAAGGTTCTCATCCTGGCTGAATAATCGGCCTCTGTCCTTCCCCGTCCACCTCCCAACCTC
>DYKD01000310.1 GCA_020722765.1 Brevinema andersonii
GCAAGGGATTATGACGCAGAGGTTGGGAGGTGGACATGTAAAGATCCGATTGGACTAAGAGCAGGATTCAACATATACAAATATGTGGGGGATAACCCTGTAAAGTATTTGGATCCATCTGGGCTGGCGTGCCTATCTTACGATGATGTTGCGAAGCTCGTGGCAAGATACAACATGTCTATGCAAAGCAACGAGTTGATCATATGCGTCATTTGGAAAGAAAGCGGCTTTGATCCCGCAGCACATAACACAAGCGCCGGTGACGCACGAGGCTTGATGCAGCTTACAAAACAAGCCGTAGAAGATGTTAGTTGTGGGTATGTATTTGACGAGACGCTCTACAACGCGGCTACAAATATTCAAGTGGGTTCTGCATATCTTCAGATGCGAATAGACTGGGCTAATGGAAACGTTGCCAACGGGCTCAATGGTTATGGAACCGGCCAGGGATATTCGGATGACATTCTTAAATGCGAGAAGTGTTTGAAAGGATGTCAAAAAGGATGTGATACTAAATCATGTTTGGAGATGATCCACAAATGAAAACAAACTTTTTTATTGAAGATATGAAGCATCTATTTTTCCTAAGCATGTTGGCAATTTTGGCTGGCACACAATATTGGGCGCAAAATACTGCTGTTAAGAAAGATGCCGAAAAAATAATTGCGTCCTGCCAGTGGACTGTTGACGATCAGCGATTGATCTGCACTGTCAAAGAAAAAGTGACAGAACAATCGGTTAAGAGTCTTTTAGGGTGTCTTGTTCCTTACCGCATCTTCACAGTTCAAAACGAAGGAAGAAGCCAAAATGAGCCTCTATTGTATGAACTAAGAACGTTAGATCACTTTGTTGAATTCATTTTGCTGGACGACGGAAATCTGATGACTATATGGAAAGGAGGCAGTGCGCTTCACTTCAATGTCTTTTCTTTTAATAAAGGGATCGTGAGCGTTGTCCTTGAGGAAGGTTCACGGACAATGCCGGAAATTGCTTTTCCCGGAATACAATCTAACTCCTCTTTATTCTCATTAAAGGAGACAGAACGTATGTCTGTCTTAATCATTTCCGACTGGTGCTGGGAAACCACTAATGGGAAAAGTGAACTGCATCCATGTGTTGCCAAGGTCTACATTTGGGATGATAAGTCGCATGCGTATCAAATGGAATCCCGGAAATGGGAGGAGCGTTTTCGATGGCCTTATGCTCTCGCAAAACCGATTACTCAAAAGACTTCATCAAAGAAATAAGGATGGAGTGAGAAAATGAAGGAAGAATTTCTTTCAATCCAAAACCTCGCCTCTTCAGCTTTTCCGCTT
>DYKD01000311.1 GCA_020722765.1 Brevinema andersonii
TCGTAATTCATTATCCAGATTGGATAAATCTTGTTCTTGGGGCTGTAAGAAAAACGGCTCTTCGCTGATTAGTATGGGTAGGGTATACTTAGTCGCATGAAAGATTTAGAAATATTTCATGCGGCGTTAAACCTTGGAGAAGAATGGACAGTAGTCAAAACAGAATTTGACGCACAAGCAAAGCGGCTTGATATCTACCTTGATTTTCACCCAGGGACGCAGTTTCCTTGCCCGGTTTGTGGTCTAGCGAGCAGGGTATACGATACAACTGAGCGGACATGGAGACATCTGAACTTTTTTCAGTATGCGACCTACCTACACGCACGACTTCCCCGAGTGGAATGTCAAAAAGATGGGGTTAAGCAAATACAGGTTCCTTGGGCACGAGAGCGCTCTGGTTTCACCTTGCTTTTTGAAGCGTTGGTAATGGCCTTAGCCGATGAAATGCCGATTCGTGCTATAGCGGGCATGGTAGGAGTTCATGATACCAGGATCTGGCGGATTATTGAGCACTATGTGAACAAAGATCTTGCGACGCTTGATCTATCGAGCGTTCGTAATGTAGGGGTTGATGAGACCTCGAGCAAACGCGGGCACCACTATGTGACGCTCTTTGTTGATATGGACACCTCGAAAGTTATCTTCGTGACCAAAGGCAAGGATGCTGATACCTTAGAAGCATTTAAAAAACATCTTGAAGCGCACAAAGGGAAGGCCGATCAAATACTCGAATTCTCCAGCGATTTATCTCCAGCATTCATTGCGGGTATCACCACCCATTTCCCCAACGCCCATAGTACCTTTGATAAATTTCACGTTATGAAATTGCTGAACAAGGCAGTTGATGATACGCGGCGCAGTGAACAGATGCAGGAGCGATCGCTGAAGTCATCACGATATGTCTGGCTTAAAAATCCACAGAATCTCACAAGAAAAGAGAGCGCAAAACTGGATACTTTATCTGGGAAGAAACTGAAAACTGGACGAGCATACAGGATGAAACTGCTGTTTCAAGAATTATTCACCTATGAAGAGAATCATGCGCGATCTGGTTTGAAGAAGTGGTATATATGGGCGATGCATTCACGGCTGGAGCCAATTAAAGCGTTTGCGAAAACACTTAAAAAGCACTGGAATGGTATTACACGATGGTTCAAATCCAAGCTCACCAATGGAGTACTTGAAGGTCTTAATAGCCTCGTCCAAGCAGCCAAGGTACGAGCTCGTGGCTATCGTTCTGTTGAATATTTCAAGCTCATGATTTACATGGTTGCCGGCAAAATGGGCCACCTACCCACATGAAACAGCGAGGAGC
>DYKD01000091.1 GCA_020722765.1 Brevinema andersonii
TTAAGCAAACTTAATTATAAAGGGTTGCTAAAGATTGTCAAGATGGGATTTGAGGTTGTAAAAAATTATCAACTTCTTGCTTTTTGACCTGGACGATTTCGATATCGCCTATCAATCAGGAGCAAGCCAAAGAAAACCATAAGGGGGGAGAATTACCTCTTTTTCTCGAAAAGTACGGTAGGTAATCAGATCACGCCACGAATCGACCATTCCTAATGGTATATGAAACACTTGGATTTGATCGCTCAAATTATTCACTACCAAGACTATATGATCATCAAGCATGCGTTGGTAAGCTGCAAGATGAGGATTTTCCAAATCAACCCACACAAATTCCCCACTCCCAAAAAGACCGCTTCGCTTCCTACAGTTGATCAGATGATGTAATTGATTGAGAAGGGAATTGGAATCACGGAGTTGCCCGGCGACACTGACTTTTTGAGGGCAAAATTCTTCCTCAGGGAAAGACATATATGATGACACAGCGGAAAAACCCGCCAATCGTGAGGCGTCCCATTGCATGGGTGTACGAAGTCCATTTCGGTCGGGTAAATCTAATCTATCTCCCATCCCAATCTCATCTCCATAGTAGAGGAAAGGAGAACCGGGTAGAGTGAATAACAACGAATAGGCTAAAAGTATTTTACGAAGATCGTTGTCTAAGAGCGGGGCTAAGCGCCTCCGAATACCTAAGTTAATACGCATCTGCTGATCTGGAGCAAAATGGTCCCACATCCATTGGCGCTCTTCTTCGGTGACCATTTCAAGAGTAAGTTCATCATGGCAGCGTAGAAAAATTCCCCACTGGCAACCTAAGGGAAGAGGGGGTGTGCTTTCTAAAATATTCTTTAAATCGTCTGTTCTTCCTTTCTTTATAGACATGAAAATGCGTGGCATCAAAGGAAAATGGAAACCCATGTGAAATTCATCCCCTACCACATCGGGATTCTCCCAATCTCCCCCAAAATAGTCACGAAGTTCAGTGATAGGTTGGTTAGCCTCACATAACAATAAACAATCCGGATACTCTTTTTCAATATACGTTCTTAGTTTTTTCAAGAACTTATGAGTTTCAGGGAGGTTTTCACAATTGGTGCCTTCTCGTTCGAATAAATATGGTACAGCATCTACGCGAAATCCATCGATACCAAAGTCAAGCCAAAAACGCATCACGTTGAAGATTTCGTTTTGTACCGAGGGATTATCATAATTTAAGTCCGGTTGAGAGCTATAGAAACGATGCCAGTAATATTTACCTACCTTTTCATCCCAGGTCCAATTAGATTTTTCAGTATCCACAAAAATCACCCGTGCTTGGGAATATTTTTGGTCGGTGTCACTCCAAACATAGTAGTCTCGATAGGGCGAATCTGGCTCCCATCGTGCCCTTTGAAACCAAGAGTGCTGATCCGAGGTATGGTTGATAACTAAGTCCATGATTATGCGTAAACCTTTCTGGTGAGCGGCTTGCACTAATTGCTTGAAATCTTCCAGACTTCCCAAGTCCGAATGCACATCGTAGTAATTGGAAACATCATAACCATCATCTTTCATTGGTGAAGGATAAATGGGAAGCAACCATATGCAATCTATCCCTAGCCATTGCAAATAGTCTAGATGTTGGATTACGCCTGTTAGATCGCCAATGCCGTCTCCATTCGAATCATAGAATGCACGCACATTTAATTCATAAAAGATCGCTTCTTTGTACCATGGTTGATCTATCATCTCAATTTATCCTTGAAGAGGTAAACTTTACAGCAATTTGCATTTAATTCGAAAATTGGTTTTATTGTAAGAAGAAGTGAGTGGTTTATTCCTAAATCTGAATGAAATTATTATTAATAACCTCCCGATACCAGTAGGCGCTTTGTTTAGGAACGCGCTCCAGCGTTTCATAATTGACTCTGACTAATCCAAATCGAGGACCAAAGCCGCGCTCCCACTCAAAATTATCAAAGATGCTCCAAACGAAATATCCGTGAACATTTATCCCCTCTTGAATCGCCCGAGCCACTTGAAAAAGATGGGCAGAAAGATAATGTATACGATCCCAATCTAAAACAATCCCATTCTCGTCCACTTTGTCAGGCATGGCACAACCATTTTCTGTGATATAAATATGCGGGTTTCCATAATTTTCTTTGAGGTTCAAGAGCTCGGTGTAAACACCATAAGGGTTAATTCCCCAACCCATCTCCGTGTAGCCCCAACCAGGAGCGCAGTAAGGGATCAGATTGGCTTTTAACCACCCGCCAAAAATATCAAACTTCACCCAATCGGTATTATAGTAATTAATGCCAATAAAATCTGTGGATTGGAAAATCAATTTTAGGTCATTGGATTTAATCAAGGGAGCATGAGGCCCTAGCCAGTTGAGAAAATCCCAAGGAAATTGACCGTGAAAGATCGGGTCTAGGAAAAATTGATGGGTTTCGGCATATACTCGCCGGGTTGCAAGGATGTCCTCTTCTTTCGTACTAATAGGAAGGAGATTATTGAGATTAAGGATCAGACCAATTTTTCCGTTCAACCCGCTTTGTCGAAAGACTTGAACGGCTTTCGCATGAGCGAGCAGCAAGTGATAAGCAGTCTGATATGCTTTGGTTGCATCACAAATTCCTGGCGCATGGATACCTTTGCCATAACCCAGAAACGCTATCACCCAGGGCTCATTGATTGTTCCCCAAAAGTGGACTCGATCACCTAGCTTGCGAAAGATAAGCTCAGCGTAATCAACAAACCAATCGGAACAATCCCGACGAACCCATCCGTTTTGTTGTTGAAGAGCTTGAGGAAGGTCCCAATGGTAGAGGGTTGCCTTTGGAAGAATATTCCGTGAGAGTAGCTTATCCACTAATCTCTGATAAAAATCTAGTCCTTTTTGGTTTATTTTACCTTTTCCGTTTGGGAAGATGCGCGGCCAAGAGATAGTGAAGGAATAGCATGGGATTTGCAATTCGGACATCAAGTCCACATCATTTTCCATACGATGATAATGGTCGCAAGCAACATCACCTCGGTCACCATTTAAAACACGATCGGGTTGGCGTACAAAATGATCCCAGATACTCTCCCCTTTCCCATCTTCATTCCATGCCCCTTCAATCTGGTATGCAGAAGCAGCAACCCCCCAAAGGAAATTTTTAGGAAAAACAAATTGGGTCATACGCCTTAACCCTTGATTGAGCCGGCTAATAGACCGCGAACAAAGTATCTTTGTAAGCTGAAGAAAACAGTCAGGGGAACAATCATGCTAATAAAAGCCCCAGCAGTCAACAAATGCCAATCCTGACCCTTCTCGCCAACTATTGCCGCAAGTGCGCTGGTTAGAACTCGGTTTTGATCTCCCAAGAACACCAAGGCAACTAAATAATCGTTCCATACCCAAAGAAATTGAAAGATTGCGAAAGAAGCTAGTGCTGGAACAGAGAGGGGTAAAATTAAACGCAGGAAGATTGTGAAATGTGATGCGCCATCGATAAACGCTGATTCTAAAAGATCACGCGGTATCTGACTGATATAATTAAATAACAGATAAATCGCTAAGGGGAGACCAAAACCTGTATGGGCTAGCCAGATT
Source organism: Brevinema andersonii (assembly GCA_020722765.1). Classification (GTDB taxonomy): domain Bacteria; phylum Spirochaetota; class DYKD01; order DYKD01; family DYKD01; genus DYKD01. Next base: position 3,584 of record DYKD01000091.1, read on the forward strand.
GCTAAAAAGGTGCCATTCAAGTTCAGACGAGTATAATCTTGCAAAATTGGCACTAATGCGATTTGCAAAGGCACTACAAGTAAGGCTACAACGATAGTAAAAAATAAGCGTCTGCCTGGAAAATTCATCCATGCAAATCCATAAGCTGCAAAGGCGGCAATAAGGATTGGAATGATGGTAGCGGGTATCGTTACTGCAATCGAATTGAGAAAGGCACCACCTAGGTTATTTCCTTTGCGAACGATTTCATTGCCACTTGCATCCTTAAATCGAATTTCTTTGCCGGTGAGTACGTTCTTATAGTTATCAAGTGTCAAACGAGTCTCAAAACCGACCCATCTTTTTTCACTTACCTCTAATAAACGCGTACGTTTATTACCATACCAAGTGATCTTGTTCCCATCAGGCATTATTATCCCCTGGCGCCATTCTTCAAATGTAGCTGTTATCCCATTGATTGTTATTGGTCCATTGACATCTACATCTTCGCCGATTTTGATCTCTTTGACCTTTACGAACTCACGATGAGGGAAAACTGTCCACCAACCACTTCGAAAAATATCTTCACTGTTGCGGAAAGAGGTAACAAAAACGCCTACTGTAGGGATGAGCCAAAAAAAACAAATCAAGATTAAGACACCATTAACTATCAGACCAGAAAACCATCGTTGGGTTTTGAAGCTTTTCATCGGAAAGCCTTCCTTTCTCGAAACTGTCGTAGGTTATATACCATCATCGGGATGACAGCCAGGAGAAGGATAATTGCAATTGCCGAAGCTCTACCGGCATGTCCATACGTAAAACGTTCCAAATAGAACTCATTGGCAATCACGTTAGTCCCATTATTCCCCCCGGTCATGACACGAACTATATCAAATAATTTCAAGCTGAAGATAACAATGGTTGTTGTCACCGTTAGCAAGGTGCCACTAATATACGGAATTGTGATATTGAGAAAAATTTTGAATTCATTTGCGCCATCGACTCGGGCTGCTTCGAGTAAATCAGATGGAATACTCTTGATAGCCGAAGAGATTACCACCATTGCAAAGCCTGTTTGCAACCATACCATGATTACGATGAGGAGAAAATTATTCCAAGGGGGTTGTTGCAACCAGGGTTGGGAATGTCCTCCCAAAGCAAGAACAATGGCATTCAATAAGCCAATCTCTGAAATGCCTACACCTTCCCCTTTATATGTGTAGACAAATTTCCAGATTACGCCTGCACCAACAAAAGAGATTGCCATAGGCATGAAAATAATGGCTTTATAAACCGACTCAAGCGGCGTGCGGTCAGCTAGGACAGCAATCAGCAAACCTAATCCCACACAAAAAGATGTACCAAAGATCATCCATAAGAGATTATTGCGAAAAGCTTCTTTCATCACCCGATCAGTCAGGGCAAATTTATAGTTATCTAACCCCACAAAATACATACTATTGGCGTCTTGTAAACTAAGGATAAATGTTCGCACAGTAGGGATCGCAAGATACCAAGCAAGAATCGCTAGTGCAGGGCCAACGAATACAAAAGGTAAAAGTCTAGGACGAATGGACTGTGGCAATTGCTCAATTAGCCAATTAGATACCGCGTAGAGTAAAGCTGCTCCACCCACTCCCCAAATAATGGCTACCAGTATGATGATAATCTTTGGTGCTTGACTATCCCGTAAAAAGATAAAGCCCTGCCAAAGCACAAAAAAAGTGACGAAAGGGACAATTATAGAAGTTATAATCCGACCCAGATTGGTTACTATCCAAGAAAAAGCGCGGTTAAGGAGATTTGATGAAGAAGTTTTCATAAACAGTTACCTCCCAAAGGAACAAGAGACTTCGGAAGCCTTGAGGAAAAGGACTTCCGAAGTCTGCTATATATATCAAAGTTACTTTGGCCAAGATTCGTCAATTTGTTTCAGGGCGGTATCTAGATTAATGGTCCCACTAACATAATCGGTCATACTTTTCCAGAAAGAGCCAGCGCCAACTGCTCCTGGCATTAGGTCGGATCCATCGAAGCGAAAGGCGGTTGCATTTTTGATCATTTCCGCCACCTTGCGGGTTACTGGGTCCTGATACCAGTTCAGATCCGAATCGTTGTGCGGTGAAATAGCACCGCCAGCCTTCACCCAATCCTTTAGCGATTCGCCCGTGGAGAAGTATTGAATAACAGCTCGCACTTCAGGACGATCGTTGAACATCGCATAAATATCTCCTGCCCCTAACACTGGTCGGCCATATTGTTCATCGATGGGGGGCAGATAAAAGAAATCATAATCTACGCCGGGTTTTAAACCCTCTGGGAAGAAGGTAGTAATGAAGTTACCTTGTCGATGGAGCCAACACTTCGGGGGGGTTTCAAACATGGGTTTTGGGGCATCACCGAAAAAGGTCGTTGGAATAGCTTTGCGGCCTCCATAAACGTATTTGTCATTGAACCAAATGTTCGTAACAATTTCAGTAGCGTGGCGCACTTCTGGAGTGTCAAACTTTAACTCACCTTTCACCCAGCGGTCGTAATTCTCTAGAGAGGTTGTCCGTAGCATGACATCCTCGATCCAATCTGTCATTGGCCAGCCTGTTGCAGCGCCTGATTCAATACCAATACACCACGGTGTATCTCCATCATCGGCAATTTGTTGAGTCAATGCCAGTAATTCATCCCAGGTAGCAGGAATCTTATAACCAGCTGCGTCAAATTCCTTTTTAGGATACCAGACTGAAGATTTACCGTTTGCTCGTGCCCACACACCTGCCATGATCGGACCATTAGGGCTATCCATTGTAGCCATGTCTAGCCATGATTGAATATAATTTTGCTTAAGCCAATCAGGATTGATCACCTTATTTACGTCAATTGCTCGACCCTGAGCCACAAAATTGGCTAATAACCCAGGTTGAGGGAAATCTACAATATCAGGTGCGTTGCCACCTTCAATTGAAATACTAATGGAAGCCTCAAATTCTTTCGACCCCGAATATTGTATATCAATTCCTGTAGCTTTTTCGAATGCTGCTATTGAGTTTTCAAATTTTACTGCGTCAGCATCTGTGAATGGACCCGCCATAGTAACAACTGTGCTTTTGTATTTCCCCATATAAGCATCAACTAGTTCCTGTCCCGCTGGCGGCAGTGCGGGGAGAGCTTCAGTAGTTGTTTCTGTTATCGCGGGGGGTTGAGTGGGTTCTTGAGTGGGGGGTTGAGTGGGTTGTGCAACGGGTGGCATATCGGTTGCACTCGGCGGTGCCTGTGTTGCAGCGCCACCACAGGCGCTCAACAATAGAGAAAGTGTGATCACAAAACTTACTGTGATCCAATGGATGCGATTTTTTTTCATCTTTCACCTCTTCTTTTTAATAGATTGAATAATTTGGTTTATCCGTTGGTGTCGCAAATTACACTCTCTTTTAATGCACCTCCTTTCTATCTCGCAGAGACAGGCATGACTTGCGTTCTATCAATTGAACATCCAAAAAAACGTGTTTTGGGGTAAGAGATTGGTCTTCTAAGATCCGAATTAACATTTCAGCAGCGGTTCTTGCCAATTCAATTGCCGGAAGACGGATTGTGGTCAAGGGAGGATCCGCATATTGTGCCCAGGGAATATCATCAAAACCTATAATCGAAATGTCATCAGGAATCCGTAATCCCTTTTCTCGAATTGCAGCCTTTGCTCCAATGGCTACATTATCGCTTGCCACAAACACAGCGCTAAATGGCGCCGTAGATTGGATCAAGGATTGCATTTGCTCATAACCGCTTTGTGGATCAAAATTTCCAAATCGGGTAATCGAATCATCAATAGGGAGATTAGCTTCTCGAAGGGCATCGTAATAGCCTTGTAAACGATCTACTGACGCAGCGTACGTTCGCGGCGCATTGGTAATACACGCAATACGAGTATGCCCTAGCTTGATTAAATATTCCACAGCTGTTTTGGCTGCTACACGATTATCAATATCAACGGAGGAAAGGTTCGATTCGGGATTATTACCGATTAAGACAGATGGTATGTCAACTTCTGCTAATTCCACTAAGGAAGCATCATCTAAACGAGGTGTTGTGATGATCAAACCATCTATCCGTTTTGCTCTGGCAAGTTGATAATATGTATGATGTTGACCTTCCATAGAAACCCATTCGATGAGCAAGCGCAAATTGTAGGGTTGAATGCTTTCAACTAAACCAGCAATAATTTTCGGTAAAAAAGAGTCAGAAGCAATATGATGAGGACTACGAGTGATTACCAAAGCTATCGTTTGGGATCGGTGACTTACCAACGCTTGTGCATTAGCATTGGGCACATAGCCGAGTATTCGTGCCGCATCTAATACCCGCTGTCGTGTTTCGGGGCGGATATGAATTTTCTCGACATTGTTCAAGACTAAAGAAACCGTTGTCCGCGACACCCCAGCAAACTTGGCAACATCCTGGCTGGTAATGCGTTTACCCTTTAACTCGGTCATGTGATAAACACTATAATAATTAATAAGATTTACTAACACGTGTTAGTTATACATTAGCACATTTTTTAGGGTTGTCAAATTAATGTTTTTTAATAATTGAGTCCACTGCAAAAAGGCTTGTTTTCATCATACCAGATGCAAAGTCGCCAAGGTTTTCAAAAAGATAATTGATTTTTTGTCTGTGTCACCCAATCTTTTCTCAATTTTCTTGAGCCACTTTTTAATTTCTTGGCGACTTGGCGTTAAATACTTTATCTTTTTGCAATTCAGTAATTGAATCTTTTGGAGAAAAAATCTGCAAAATAATTCCATATTTTCTTGACCCGCTATTCGAGCAGCATCATTGGCAATGATCGTACTTGCTCAATTTCAGCTTGGAAATGCTTAGGGCGATGGCAACGGAGTATAATATTTCCAAGGCACGCCTTAGATTGTAATTTATAACCAATTACCCAACTTGAATGATATTCGGTCCTAGCTAGTTCTTA
>DYKD01000092.1 GCA_020722765.1 Brevinema andersonii
AACGCTGGATACCTTACACCGGATTAGTGGATACCTTGGACCGGAATACGCAATATCCAATAAATCTGCGTTAAATACATTGATTGAATATTTTATCAAAACATTGATGGAATGTCAAGTTTTTTAGAAAAAGATCCCTCTCTCCCGACATCTTGACATTGCTAATGTAAATATATCTCAACAAGACAAGATGTCGGCATCTTCCTCGTGTCAAAACACTGGGAGAGGGCGAAAATTCCTTTCTTGATAAATCACTCAACTTCACCTATATTTCCCTTATTCTTGAAGGAGGATTTCATGAGCATTAAAGGAATGATCGGTCTCATATTCTCTGGCATTATCGTCATTTTCATAGTGCAGAATTCGTTATCTGTGGATGTCCATTTCCTTTTTTGGAAAGCCTCCCTCTCCCTTTCCATACTTATCTTCCTGCTGGTTTCAACAGGACTGGTTGCAGGGTGGTTCCTCCACTATTTCGCAACACTAGCCAAAGAAAAAAAAGAGATGGAAAAAGAGGAGAAGCGAACCAAAAAAGCGGAAGCCAAAAAAAAGAAAAATCCATCAAAGGAATAATGTAATATCCATGAAACTGTTTCCCACAAAAGGACTCAAACCCATCAGCCTGCTCGGTGGCATCCTGGGTGCCCTGCTTGCATGGTACTGTGGCCTTGTCTTTTTCATCCCCGCAACGTTCATACTGATCATCGCCTATGTTTCATACAAGAACCGTCCAGCTATTGACGAGAACATCCATGCTGTATCCGGAATCCATGCAGGACATGCGCTCTGGACCCTTATAGGAATGATCATGGCAGCAAGGTTTCCCCAACTGAATATCATTGATGCATCAGTACTCATGGTTTCTGTCTTTTTCCTGCGGTGGAAACCAGGATTGCCTCTTTTCATCCTTCTTGCAGGTTATCAGATTATCGCTTTGAAGATGACTGGAAACATCATGCAGGAAATGGAATTCGGGTCAGGAATCCACAGGGCCCACATCCTTCATCTTGCGCTACGGGTCATTTCCCTCTTCATACTTTTCAAGATCATCATACGGACACTGATTGCAAAAAGGATGGCAACCTCTCATCCTCAGGCAGAACACTGACCTAGGAACCATCTCACGTATTCTTCCCTCAAATCCTTTTCTTCCACCACATTCTTCTCATCAAACATCTTTTTCAACGCATCTGGAATTTTCTTCCTTGACCACAAATATGTGATACCGGAAACAGCCAAAAACTCAGATCTGAACCTGTCTGAATAAAGAAGGATATCCATAAAGCCTTCAGGCTGGACCGGCTTATCAATCACCTTATAATAGTTCTGTATGAATCTCTTCAAATCCTCATCATCAGAATCGAACAGGATGGCTTCCACCCTGCGAAGAAGATTCGCTTCTCTTTCACTCATCACGTGCACCTCTTTTCCTTATTTCCAGATAGAGCATTGTCAGATCACTGTCTGAAACTGCAGACAGGCTTCTGGCCTGCCCCAAGGTCTTTGGCTTCACAGCAAGCAGCTTCTCTTTCACTTCCAAGGGGAGATGTTCCAATGCCATGACGTCAAGGTCTGGAGGAATGACAATGTCATCCACTTTCTTCAACCTCTCAAGATCCTCAGCCTGCCTCTTGATATAACCCTCATACTTCACACCCACTTCAACAGACATTCTCGTATCCGGATCCAACGAAGCACCTTCAGGGAAATCGCTTTCCAGATCATGGAGGTCTATATCCGGCATGACAAGCAACTGTTTCAATGTAAAGGATTTCTCAGACAAAAGCTTTTTTTTATTTTGCAAATCAGCCAACAAGGCAGGAGAGGCCCTCAAACTGTCCAACCGGATACGGAGCTTTTCCACGACATCATATTTCTCTTTCATCTGTTCCCAGACTTCATCTCCTACAAGACCCAGTTTCCTTCCATACGCCATCAACCGCATGTCCGCATTGTCATAACGCAACAACAGCCTGTACTCAGCCCTGGATGTGAAAATCCTGTAAGGTTCATCAATCCCTTTGGAAACAAGGTCATCACAAAGCACACCAATATAAGCCTCGCTCCTTTTCAGGATGAAAGGCTCTTCCTTCCGGACTTTGAGAGCCGCATTCACACCTGCCATAAAACCTTGCACTGCCGCTTCCTCATATCCAGAAGTTCCATTCACCTGCCCGGCAAGAAAAAGACCTGGCACTTTCCTACATTCAAAATTATAATCAAGCTGTGTCGGATCCACATAATCATATTCAATCGCATAAGCCACACGCATGATGTTCACGTTCTCAAGACCTGGAATGGTACGCAACATTTCCCATTGGACATCTTCAGGCAAACTGTTTGATGTACCGTTTACATACATCTCATCAGTATCTAAACCTTCAGGTTCCAAAAAGACGTGATGCCCCACCTTGTCCTGAAAACGGACGACCTTGTCTTCAAACGAAGGACAATACCTCGCACCTGTGCCCGTGATCACTTTGTTTTTTCCATACAAAGGAGACCTGTCAAGGTTCTTCAGCACAACGTCACGTGTCTTTTCTGTTGTATGCGTCAACCAGCAGGGGAGCTGTCTGATCTCATGATTTTTCGTCCTGTAAGAAAAAAAAGGCGGAGGAACATCTCCATCCTGACGTTCAAGCCTGGAAAAATCAACTGAACTCCTATTGACCCTGGCAGGAGTGCCGGTCTTCAGCCTTTTCAAGACAAGTCCCTTCTCCAACAATGATTGCGGAAGACCTTCAGAAGCAAATTCATCAGCACGGCCTGCCTTGTAATTGTTCAATCCCACATGGATAAGACCGTTCATGTAAGTTCCCGCAGTAATCACAACCGTATGCGCCCTATAAAAAACACCTCTTCTGCTGATGAGGCCTGTGATTTTCCCATGTCCATCTGTTTCAACTGAATCAATGAGATCCTGCATGATCTGGAGGTTGGCCTGTTTTTCAAGCGCTGTTTTCATAAATGAAGAATAGAGCTTCTTGTCTGACTGGATACGTGGCGCCTGCACAGAAGGACCATTTTTTGTATTGAGCATCCTGTACTGGAGGCCCGTCGCATCAGCAGCAACACCCATGAGACCACCAAGCGCATCAAGTTCACGCACGAGGTGACCTTTTCCAATTCCACCAACAGATGGATTGCAAGGCATAAAACCGATATTATCAAGATTGATTGTAAAGATGACTGTTGAACAGCCAAGACGCGCAGAGGCGAGAGCAGCCTCGATGCCAGCATGCCCAGCACCGATGACTGCCACATCGAAAGTCACAGGAAACGTGGAATCTATGCGCGGTTTCATCCGCTATTCCAGCTTCGCAGCCTCTTCAAACTGGATGTCGAATGAAAGGATTCCCACCATCTTGTCGTTCTTGCCTGTGATGGGAGCTGCGACTGTGATACAGAGCTCTTCAGTATATTTGGAAGTGTAGAATTCAGTGACATATGCCTTGCCATTCCTGATTGGTCCTGAGAACCATTCAGAATCAGAAAAATCTTCCCGTTTGAAAGCATGGAACTTCCCCTTGTCTGAAAGTTTGCAGACATGTGAAATCTTCTTTCCCTGCGTATCTGTTACAACAATCAGTTGGATGGAACGGTTCTCTTCAATGAACTGTTCAAGATACGGGACAATCCTCGCAGCATCAAGAGATCTGATTTCTTCAGTCTCTGCAGTCTGCTCAGCAAGAGAGAGCATGTGCTTCTCGACATTCGCCATGATGCGGTCAAATTCTGAAGGCACGACTTCGGGAAGATAACGTTGGACAAGTTTTTCCAGCTCCTCATCAGAAATGGCGGTCATCCTGCCTTTTTCATATTCCTTCAGTATCTTGTCGTTCATCTTGGCAATTCCAGGATGCCGCTTGTCCACCTCTTTTCCTTCGGACAGTTTATAATGCATATTGATCCAAAGAGCTATTCCCGCAACACCAGCCTTGTCTGCAATGGCAATTCCTATAGGACGGTTCAAGATACGTTTTGTATCAAAAATGTTATAGATCTCTTCGTTTTTAATGACACCATCCGCATGGATACCAGCACGTGTAACATTGAACTTCGAACCTACAAAAGGGAAATTATCAGGAATATTGGTTCCCATCTCATTCCTGAAATACTCAGCCATCTCAGTAATCGTTTCAGTATCAATGCCTTCTGAACTGCCTTTCAGGCTGATATAATTGATGAGCAGACCTTCTATAGGAGTGTTGCCTGTGCGTTCCCCAAAACCAAGAAGTGTGCCATTGATGGAAGAGCCTCCGTACAGCCAGAACGCAAGACTGTTCGCTGTCACAAGGTGGAAATCATTATGACCATGCCATTCCAATTGTTCTGAAGTATAACCAAGCGATTCCTTGAAAAGATAGACAAGTTTTGGAACGCTTCGGGGAAGGTTCGATGCTACAAAAGGCAAACCATATCCCATGGTATCACAAAGCCTCACTTTGATGGGGACCTTGGACTCATCAGCAAGTTTCTTGAGTTCTTCTGCAAAAGGAAGCACAAATCCATAGATGTCAGCACGTGTAATATCTTCAAAATGGCAACGTGGTTTGATGCCTGCAGCCAAAATATCCTTTACGACACCCAGATAGGAATCAAGCGTCTTTCGCCTGTCAGAATTCAGTTTGAGGAATATGTGATAGTCTGAAACAGAAGTGAGAATCCCTGTTTCTTTCACACCCGCATTCTTTATGAGTTCAATGTCCTTTGCAGAAGCGCGGATCCATGTTGTCATTTCAGGGAACTCATAATTAAGCTCCTTACAGGCTTCAAAAGCTCTCCTGTCCCTGTCACTGAAAAAAAAGAATTCGCTCTGCCTGATCACACCGGTAGAACCAGCCAACCTATGAAGAAACTCAAAAATCTTCACAGTCTGCTCGACTGAATAAGGGGGGCCAGCCTGCTGTCCGTCACGGAACGTGGTATCTGTAATCCAGAAATCCTCTGGAAGCGCAGCAGGGAAATTGACATTATCAAACGCGGCCATGGGCGGTTTTGTGTAAGGAAAAACATTGCGGATAAGATTGGGCTCCTTCACCTCAATAAGGGGAAAGTGCTGTTTCATGAACGCATTTAACATCTTGTTTTCTCCTGTCTAAACTGACTGTGACTGTAAGATACTCTTTTCTTGGAACTTTGTCAAAAAGTTCGGATGGGATACTGAGCCGCAATGTGAGACTGTGGATGGGCAATCCGATTCCTGCAAATCAATGAATGACAGTCACAAAAAAACTTCCAAAGTCAACCGATTGAACATTCAACCCCATCCACTCCTTGCAAAACCAGAAAACTGTCCTCATTACTTGCTTGTGCCAGTAATTTTTTTCAGAACAGCATCTTTTTCGATTTTTTTAGTACAGAAAAACCAGTCATAACATTTCATGTCTTCCTTTCTCTCCATCCTGTCCTTGGCGACTCCACAGGAACCGGCTGGTGGAACAATGACATCATCACCAGGTCTCCAGTCCGCAGGCGTGGCAATGGAAAAAGCGTCAGCAGTCTGTAAAGCCTGCAAAGCCCTGATAAGCTCATCAAAATTCCTTCCCATGCTCAAAGGATAATAGATGATTGTCCTGATGATACCTTTCGGATCAATGATGAATACGGCACGGACAGCCTTCGTATCGCTCTCGCCTGGCTGTATCATCCCGTACCTCTTTGCCACTTCCATTGTTGTGTCTTCAATCAACGGGAATTTCACTTCAATATTTTTCATGCCTTTGTATTCAATTTTATCCTTGATAGTGCGCAACCAGGCAATATGACTGTAAAGACCATCAACAGAAAGACCAACAAGCTTGCAGTTGAGCTTGGTAAATTCAGACTCACGCGCGGCAAAAGTCATGAACTCAGACGTACAAACAGGAGTAAAATCCGCTGGATGACTGAAAAGGATGACCCAGCTTCCTGCATATTGTGTTGGAAAATCAATCGGACCTTGTGTTGTCACTGCCTTGAAAGCAGGAGCCTTGTCACCGATACGTGGCATCGCTGATTGAACTGAATTCTGTTCTTGTTCCATAAATGGAACCTCCTTTGAAATTTTTTATTTTTAGGACTGACCTCTTATCCTTTCTTGTTCTTGTTCATTTTCCTGGAACATTGACCACAGATACCAAAAAACTGGATCGTATGCCCAAGAATGGGCACTGTTGAATACTTCTGCGCCTTCCTCACAATTCCTTTTAAAGCAGGCATATCAAGATCCTGTACGGCTCCACAACGTTCACAAACCAGATGATAGTGAAGTTCTGTTGTTGCGTCAAACCTCTCAACTCCATCCTTGAACTTCCTGCTTGAAAGACGGCCTTCCTCGACAAGGATCCGAATATTCCTGTATGTGTTACCCAGGCTTAGCTTTGGCATTTCCTTTTTGAGTGCCTGAAAAACCTGCTGAGCCGTAGGGTGTAAGCTTGATTCCAGGATATAGGAATATATCCGTTCACGCTGCCAGCTCTTCCTACGCATACAACTCCTTATTAAGAATGATTCTTAATATAATATTTTACGGATAGGAAGTCAAGGGAAAAAATATCCAGTTTTAGGGTGTTTTTGTTCATTGGTCAGAGCATCGCCGAAGAAAGTGACAATGCCTATCAACATGAGACATATAAACAGATTTAGAATCATTGAGATGGAGAATCTTCAGCTTGTCCTTAACCTGACCCAAGACATCTGCCAATTCCTCAATCGTTGTCCCAATCTCAGTCCCTTGTCCCGCTGTATTCTCAATAAGAAGTATACAACATATCTGGCACCCAGCAAATGAGCACGCCGGAGTTCCTCTGCCAAAGATTCAACGGATTTGGAAAGTTTCCCAACACCAGCTCTTTTCCTATCTGTGGAAAACTTAAGCGCTTCATTTTCATCAAGAGGGGAAAAGCCCCACCCTCTGGGATTCCTGGAAAAAATCTGGATGGCCTGACACTTCCGTTCAACTACCCTTTCCAGGACCTTGTCAAATCCACCAGAAATGGAAATAGGAAAACCAAAACGCATGACAATCTCCTCGGAAAGAAAAGATCCTTATCTTGCTTTCTTCTGTCGCAACAACCCCCTGTAAATCCTTAAAACTGTCTCTGTTGAACGTTCGAGCGAAAACTTAGTCACATAGTGAAGCGCTTTGTTCCGCATCTTTTTATAGACCGTCTTATTCATCAGAAGCATGATTTTTGACATAAACTCATGCTTGTTCAATTCTGAAAGATAGGAGCCTTTCCCATCTTCAAGCACGTACTTCACTCCGAACGCAGCGACAGCAACAACAGGAAGACCTGCTGCCATGGCTTCCAGAACAACCAGCCCCTGTGTCTCTGTAAGCGATGAAAAGACAAAAACATCAGCTGAATGATAGATATCCGCCATCTGTTCGCGTGGCATATATCCTGCAAAAACTACATGTTTTTTTACACCCAGACTTTTGGCATAATTTTCCAATTCCGGTCTCTGTGGGCCATCTCCCACAACAAGCAACCTAAACCGGTCATTCTTCCTCACTAGGTCAGGCATCATCTCTATAAGAAAATCAATGTTCTTTTCCTTGGCAACACGGCCTGCAAACAGTAGGACTATATCTTCCTTTTTCAAACCAAGTTCTGAACGTATTGACTTCCCTTTCTTAAAACGTCTGATATCAATCCCAGACGTCCAGAGCTTTATCTCTTTCCTGATTCCATAACTTTCCAACAAGGTCTTGAAGGGATATGTTGGCACAGTGATGAGATCCATCATGTTACAGAACCATTTGGATATTTTCTTTATGGAAAACCGCGTGAGATACTGAGGCAACATGAGATAGTGGGCATAATCCTCGAAAAAAGTCTGGTAATGATGCAAATGCGGAAGGCCTGCCTGCTTTGCAAGAATAATACCGATCAGTCCTATGGATCCTGGTGTCTGGCTGTGTATCAGATCAATCTTGTTTGTCCGTAAAAATCTGACATTGATTTGCCTGAAGTAGAGAAGCGCAATCCTGTGTTCAGACATCATCCCTGGAAGTGGAAGGGAAGGAATCCTGTATATGTCCGGTTCTGTATCTATGGCGCTTGAGATTCGTGGGGCGATTATGAAAACCTTGTGCCCTTTTTTTCTTAGCCCCTGGCACAGCATCCTAACGACTTCCACTACACCGTTTATCTGGGGAGCATACGTGTCTGTAAAAATGGCAATGTTCATCTTTTTATCTGATCAGATCTTTGAGACGCTTGATCCCATCCATGATTTCTGGTAGAATCTCGGAATCCGGGTGTTTTTGGAGATATCCTTTCCAAAAAATGATCTGTTCCCTCACATATTCACACATCCTATCATGCATAATCCGCCTCCATGCTTAGCTTTGTGTTATTATCGGCACAACCCACCCCTAAATTGACACTGTTTCTTACCATTCCCTACAAAAAAGATATGATTTCAAGTATTCTTTATTGTTGACAAACCGTTCAAAACGGGTATATTCAAGAAAAACAACAAGGAGTCCCACAATGGCTACAATCTCACAAAAAATGCAGGATGCAATCAACAGACAAATC
>DYKD01000312.1 GCA_020722765.1 Brevinema andersonii
TGGTACTTCCGCTTGGTCAGAATGCAAAGGTCTCAACTATCTCCTGATCTCTGCGTTTTGTCGATTCATGGATCGATCTTATGAATTCTTCCCTGTCAAACGAAAACAGTGCTCTTTCGTCGAAGGACAGCTTCACCAAGCAGCATCTTTTACTGATCAGCTTGATAACATCCGGATGCCAGCCTAAGAGGAGCGGACTCTCCATGACCACTATCGGACGATTTGTCATCAATGCAAATCCGAAAGTCGTGGAATAATGCATGGGGAACACTACGCAGTCCGCCATATTGTATACCGTCTCAAATCTGTCGGTTATTATCGAATCCGCCATGCATTTGAAAAATGAGCTCGCATCGGATAGTGAATCCGGATGGACCTTGTAAAGTACCTGGAATCCAGCGTCCTTAAGAATTCTAATCACGGACATCTCCAGATGGAGGTATGACATGTTGTTATATGTGTCGATAGAGTAGGGGAATCCTACGACCATGACCTTTTTCACTGAATCCACTGCCGGATTGTTTCTGATCGAGGCGGATACAGCCCTGTAGAATGAATTCCTGCATGTCTCCATGACAGCCCTGGATTCAAGCCCGTTTTTGAAATCCCTCCTCACATCTTCCAGAAGCTTAGTCTCTCCCCTGGAGCTGGTTATGTATCTGTCAAGAATCAGATGAGCCCCGACGTTTATGTCGCCCGGTGTTGTGTATATGCAAGGATACACATTGCCATGGCTGAATCCGGTGACAGTGCCACCATGTCGCCTCCATGCGCAAGCGAAAATCCTGAAAAGAATGTAGCCGCAGGGGCACACAATGAGATCTTTTCCGGTGATGCTGTATCCCGAAAGCAAATCGAAAAATGTGAGATAGTGCCTATATTTGTCAATGATTATTTCTAGGATGTTCTTCCGTATGGATTCGTCAAAGGCCTCCTTCGATCCGGGAATTGAAGTGAATATCCTGCTGAAGAAGGAGTCGACTATTGTCTTGGTATCTTCTTCCTGTATGCCGTTCAACTGCTTGCCGCCATCCCTAAGAAACAATGTCGGGTTGATGAAATAAGGATTGATGCCATTCTCCTCGAGAAAAAAACTGATTTCAGCCCTGTTCCTGTCCCCGATAATGTAGTTCTTTTGACGGTCGTTGATCCCGGGATAAAATGATCTTGGATCGAAGTTGTTCTGCCTTATAAACCTGTATCTGTCAACCAGGTTTTTCGGGAACGGGCGCCGCTGGATCCGGATATTGCTGAATATCGTTTCCCTGTAAAGTTCAAGTGCGGTGTTGAAATCCATTTTCTCACGGGATAC
>DYKD01000313.1 GCA_020722765.1 Brevinema andersonii
ACTTGAGGGCGGGGAACTTTGAATTCACTTTTGTTGATACGAGGAAAGGGGAGGAATAACTTGACTTTGTCAGATTAATATTTTTTTAATAAAAGTTATTATAAATTTCTAAAATCCCATGTAGTTTCTTTCTAAAGCATATTGATGCATTCAAAATGGGATAAATGATTTTTGGATTTTTATTTGATTTCCTTTGGTAACTTGTTACCAATGTTCCTTATAGTTATCTACAACCTCTTCTATAACCTTTCTTAGATGTTTCAGGTCCTTCTTTGGGATTCTTATTCGATAATCCTTCTTTATTGCAAGATAAATCTCATCCTTAAACTCTTCAACGTTAAAATTTCTGGCTACCTTCCCCCGGTAGTTCCATACTTGCTTCCTCTTATCTCGATCCCATATCACTTCTAAATATATTCATGCCCTTTTATCTTCTTTACAACCAATTTTATCACCCATTGAACGTTGGCACTCTGGAACTACTTGGATACTGATTTTTAGTTGCATTACGTAACACTCCATAGGAATAAAGAAGGTCTTATTGAGGCGTAATTATAATATGACAAAGAACTCATTTCAAAACCCTCCACAAGATCCTCATGCATGCCAAATTGACAAATGCCATAAAAGTCGTCTTCAATCGCTCAAATCTCACCAGGATCCTTTTGAAAGAGTCAATCCATGCATTAAACCTTTCTATAGAACTCCTGTTCTTGTATGTCTCTTTATCAAACTTCAGAGGCCTTCCTCGCTTTGGTCTCTTCCTGTTCCTCCCATTTACAGGGATATTTGCTTTTATTCCTCTTCTTCTAAGATAGCTCCTTATATCCTTTGAATCATAGGCAGAATCGGCGTTTATCTCACCCGGTCTACTCCTTGGTCTCCCCCTCGCTCCTTTCAGCGATATCCCGTTGACTAAGCCTATGAAATAGAGGCTGTCATGGTCATTTCCGGCACTTATCTCGATTTTAAGCGGTAAACCACCCTCACTGACCGCTGCATGGATCTTTGTCCCCTTCTTCTTTTTGCATCCATCATACCCTATACATTCACCCCTTTTTTTGCTTCGATCGTTTTACTATCGATTGAGATGGATTCAAGGGAGATTATGCCATCCTTATATGCTCTATCCCTCAATTCCTGGACTATCTTATCCCATACGCCTTCTTCCTGCCATCTTTTCAGCCTTCTCCACGCAGTGACATAGGATCCGTATTCTTCTGGCATATCCATCCATTTACATCCTGTTGTGAGGACATAAAGGATGCCATTGAGTGTTTTTCTGTCGTCTGCCCTTGGCCTACCTGTTG
>DYKD01000093.1 GCA_020722765.1 Brevinema andersonii
CAAATATATCTCCTTTTAATAAATATGACCTCATTTCCTTTACTGCATGGGACATGGTTAACCCCTTGATAGTGACTAATGTTTCCATATTGGCATATGTTGATAATTTCAATTCTGAAGGCTATAAGCCAGTAACAGAGGGCTCCATTGATTATGACCTTTCCTTTGTACTTCCAGATGCTAGTGCCACAGCATCAATCAAGACTAATTCAGTATTTGCAGTATATACTACCAATACTTTTACCTATAAGATTTATAATTCTGGTTCGAAAAGCAATGAAATTTACCTTGGAAGGATTATCATTCCATCAGTTTTTGATTCCATTTTACCTCTAACTAGCTTAAAAGCTTCTTCTATGACTGTTTCCAATTCAACTATTTTTCTTGATTACCAGCCAGGAAAGCTCAAGCCTGGTGAGCTTGATTCTATAACATTTAAGATGAGGACCGCTTACCTGCAAGAGACTAATGTTGAGATACGTTCCGAAGTCTGCAATTCCCCGGACACTAACTATTTTAAAACTACAGGAGTACTTGGTGGTGGTTCACAGTATGTTTCGTTGGTCTATCCAGAACCTGAACTGATGGCTTATGTCGAGGTGAACAGTAATTCTTCTCCTCCTCTCTATATTGATTCCAGCACAGTAACTAACGAGATGGTTTGTCATATTCGTAATGATGGTGAGGCTGGGAATGATATCCGTTCTGTAACGATCGCTTTACCGAAGGCCATTTTTACAAATGCTTTCTACACAAATAACGGGTCTTTTTATTGTGCAAAAAGCGAGCTCCTCACTACATTCGATGCCAATGTGAGATTTTATGATCCACCAACTGGTGATATCAGGTATTTTCTCATTAATTATTCAGGGGCAGGAAGCCCCCTCACTCCAGGATCTCAGGATGAGATTCGGTTCAAGGTAGTGGATAAGATTGTAGGGAATACCAATTTCACTGTCAGTATTGCAGCAAGCAATGTAAAGTCAAAAATTGTGGCTGGAACTGAATTGTTTAAGACTCAGGATGTTATCATTAAAATTCCACCAGCAGATGTAGCAGGCGGAATCCAGCCTGGATTACAGTACACAGGGACGGGATTGAGTAATACGTTTGTTTACACTGTCAAGAACAAGGGGCGTGGAAGTAATCGTGTTTACAAGGTTGTGATTACAAATACATCTGGAATAGCAGGTTGGTCAATAACTTCTGCTGTCAATACAGCTTTCACAAATCCAGCATTTGTATCAGTTTCTCCTAATAAGGTTGTTGTTGATTATGAAGGAGCAGGGAGACTTTTAGGTCCTCAATCAACAGATTCAATTGCCTTGACATTGACAGGTTCACTTTCGAAACTGACGAATATTGTTTTTGAAATGCGTGCTGACAATGATGATGGTAATGGACTTGTTGCAACTTCTGTCATCAGTAACGGAACCAAGACTGTCAATTCTACTGTCCAACCCGTTTTTTCAGTTTCACCGAGAGAAGTGTTTACCACAGTTCCATCTGCAGCCTATCAGCTTGCGATTCAAAATGGATCTGTGAAAGGTCAGAAGCTTTACAAGCTCCGCATCCCTTTGAATGTCCCTGCCTACACTACCAACGGTGTCTCTTTTTCCAGTATTGTTTGGGCTGGGGCTACCACAGCCCGTTCTGGTTCTGATTTGATCATTGATTATTCATTAAACCCTTTGGATGCTGGTCAGTCAGATATAATTGGAATTAACTTGCAGGACACTGTCATTACCCCAACGAACATCTTATGGAATTTGGATGTCGATTATAATGATGGATTTGGTTGGAGATCTGCTAATCCTTCATCTCCAGGGACTAATCAGGTTTCTTTCCTACTCCCTGCAGCCTCAGCCTCATTTGCTGTGACACCAAATTCAATCAGTAAGGACGTTAATGAGACTTTTTTTGTTATACAACTTTCTAATTCTGGAGTTGTAGGAAATAAAATCCAGATGGCAAAAATACAGGTCCCTCTTTTCCTGACCAACGTTTCAACTGTAACCAGTTCAGTTATGGGGACTTCTGCCATATTTAGCAACCAGGCCATTTACCTCCGTTACTATTTGTCAACTACAAATTTATCACCTGGATCAGTCGATATGATTCGCTTTACAGGTTTTGATAATGTGGAAGTTTCAGCTGAAGATTCTTGGAGTGTTGATGTCGCTAACTCTTCAATGGTATCTGCTTATACCGCAGCTAGTGTGAGAAGTTTTGGCCGGGACGTTTTAAGCGTCATCTTGCCTGCTTATGATGCAAAAATGTATGTTTCTCCTAATTCCGTCGACACTGTTTCTGTCACCAACCAGTATGTATTACAACTACAAAACACTTCTTCTAATATAGGGAATGACATCCTCGTCTATGATGTTTTTCTTCCCAGTGTCATTATTACTAATCAGATGAGAATTTCAAATTTAAGACCTTCCACCATTCAGAAAATGAGTAATAGGATTAGGATTACGTATGTTGGTGGGCTTGGTGTTGGTTTGTCTGATACCATAAAAATTTATGCTTTGGATAATTGGTTGGAAGGGGAGACTAATCTTTCATGGAACTCTGAGGCGCAATTTTCCACTTCTGGTTCTTTTTTTATTCCTGTAAGGACACCGAATGTAGTCGGGCAGACTAATAATCTTTTTTTTGAAATGCCAAACCCAGAAATTTCAGTTTCAATTTTACCTGTGGAGATTTACACCACTTCCGTCACAAACCGAATAAGATTGGTCCTGAAAAATAATGGGAAACCAGGAAATTCTATCTATAACGCCAAGATTCGGCTACCCTCTGTTTTAACTAATTCATTTGTATCTTCACTCGCTTCCAGTACAAATGCTTTAGGAATATCTTATGCTTCTGGGTTGTTGGATTTGAATTATTCGGGTCTTGTCAGCGGAGCTACAGATGCGATTACTTTAACCACTGTAAACTCACGTACATCTGTTGCTACAGTCTCTTTTGCTTTGACTGTTTCAAATATTCTAAAAAAATCTGGTGTGGCAGGGAGCACGAACTTGGCTGTTGTTGTTCCTCCCTCTTGTTTTGTCATTCCCAACCAGGTGGAGACAACTTCTTTTTCCAATATGTTTGATTATTATATCAGGAATGATGGTTCAGGAAATTATCCTGTGAAACGGGCTGTCATCACGCTTCCACCTTCGTTGACTAATTTTAATTATTATGGTTCAATCAAAGCATCGAATTTCATGAAAACAAAGACATCAATTACTATTGTTTATCCGGGTGCTGGTTTAGCTAAAGGTGATCAGGATACTGTTAAATTGATGGGTTTCGATAATATGAGTTATGGATCTAATTCTGATGTTTGGCCTGTTTGCTTGGTGGATAACTCGTATTCAAAGGCCTCTGCTCGTTTAAATCCAGGACAGAGTTTGCGGCTTGTCTTTTCGATGCCTCCTCCTAATGTCAACTTTTTTGTTTCTAAGGGCACAAATAACTTGATTTTTGTCAATGAGGACACAAATAGTTTCTCTATCACACTGACAAATGCTGGAAGTGGTGGCAATGGAATCTATCAGGCTGTGGTTGCTTTGCCAGGTGCTTTTACAAATTATGATCTGATTTCTAGCACAAAACTTTACTCTCCATTTAACCTAATCAAAGGGGTCTCCTCCTTCACACTCATGTATCAATCTGATACCAATGGTTTGTTGAAGCCAGGGGAAAAGGATGTGATTTCTGTAAGAGGTTATGATAACGTAACAAAGAATACCACCGTTTTCTTGTCTTGTGGAGTGGATAATTTTGATGGTAAAGGGTATTATCCGGCTCCAAAATTGACTGGAAAATTAAATTCTCTCAAGTTTTCTTTTCCCCCTAATGCCATAGCTGCCTATATTGAAAACGAATCATCCTCTATTTATACTTTCAATACGAATATGCGTCAGAATTTTAATGGAGTCCCTCTCACTTTCAAAATAGAAAATTTATCCTTTACTAATCAGATTGATTATGTAAGGATCCCTTTTCATTTCCCAAATTATAGGACGAATATTGTTGTGAGAAGTTCTATGGCTCCCTTAGCGGGAATCACAAATAAGGGAAATGAGATCATCATAGATTATACAGTTGCAGGAACTGTCATCTCAAATAATAAGAGTGATACGATTTCGATTGATCTGTATTATTGTATGAGTAATATTGCAGCTGTTACGATGGCATGTAAAGTAAGGTTTCTCGGTTTTTCTACCAATATAGATACTGTTGTTCCTTCTGGTAGGGAGAATATTCTGTCTATTGATAAGGCAACATGGGGAAAAGCTGCAGGTCAGGTATATCCAGCTTCACTGATTACTACAATCAGGCTTTTTGAAATGGGAAGTTCATCCATCGCCTTGGACAGGTTAGGGCGGCCAGCTTCCTATTCTTTCGATTCAACAAAACCTTTTCTGTTGGATAATATAGTGCCAGGCTTATATAAGTTTGAGTATTCATCAGATGGATATCTCACTGGTTTTTATAGTGTGACAAATATAGAGATAAAGACTAATAATATAAGATATTCCAATAATCGTGTTCTCTATTATGTTTTGCCAGATACACGGTTAAAAGCCAATGCTCTTAAATCAAGGCTTGATGGAGAGCAAGTAAGGATTTTTACAGCCAAGGATGGTAGTAGCGCACGATTTTTGGCTCCTGAAGGAAGTTTGGCAAGTGATTTTTATCTGGAAATAGATTCTCGCCCAGTTGAAAATGATGAGTTGGCGGCCATGATGAATAACAAGGAGCTGATTCAGCCAAGTTCTTTTATAGGAATGAGGGTTTTTGATTTTGATGTGGAAAACTTGAATGAGACAGATATAGGTCTAGTCAATTTAAAATCTGAAGGTCAGATTGAACTTCCACTCGATTCTGCTTTTCTTGCGTCATCTGGCTGGAATTTAGCGAAGCTGGCCATTGCTTATTATGATCCTTCAACCTCTAAGTGGATTGTCATAGGTGGAAAAGTGAATTCTCTTAACCAGACAATTATAGCGAATGTGAATTATCTTTATCGGTCATATACTGTTGTCGCCATTGAAAGCACGGGGGATGTTATTATGAATGTCAAAGTCGATAATAATCCATTTACCCCATTGTCAGCAGATGAAGCTTACCGCACAGCAAACATTGTATTTCTTCTGAATGATTCCATAGAAGAAGTGACAGTGAATATCTTTAATCTTAAGGGGGAGATCATCAAATCGTTGAAGGTTGATGGGACCTATGGGCAATGTGCTGTCCCTTGGGATGGCAAGGACAAGGATTTAAAACCAGTTCCTGCTGGTGTCTATATATATCAGATTAGGGCTGGAAAATCCAAGTTTACTGGCACTATCATGTTAGCGAAGTAAAGGAGCTGTTTTATGAATCTTATAAAATCAATGATTTTCCTTCTTATTGTCTTTGTGGCTGTTCTGGTCGATATTTCTACAGCTTCCGTCTATTACAATGAAAATTTCTCTTCAGGAAGTTCTTTTTCGAATAAGTGGGATTGTGATGTGCGTATGGGCAGGGAAGGGTATATATTGGATAATGTCCATACTTCCAAAAGAACAGTTCTGCCGGCAAGTAACAGATTGTCCATCATTGATCGTCCTTTATCCAATACATCTCCTCCGGGGGGGGGATTTCACCAGGTTTTTGTGGGACGTGCTGTAAAATTGACGAACTTGAATTCTTTAAAGACTTTTTCAGCTGATGAGTATAATCCTTTTGGTGTTGAATTAGTCCGCCGCATGGGATATGTGTGGTGGGGTAATGATAATGGATGGCAGGAGTGTGTTGCAGATAATAACCTCTGGTTGATAGAGGAGAATTATGCCGCAAAGACAAATTTCAGTAAGATCAATAACTATGTTTTTATGTATGAGATGAGTAGATATAATTATACCCCTAATTCTAGGTGGGGTTATTATAAGGGTGCGGAGAATACATTCAGTCTTGCTAATGCTAAAAGGCCAAACGGAATAACATATGATTTGAGTTCTTATCTCCAATATAATTATTCTGGGGGGCAGAACAATAATCGAGTTGGATTGAAAATGACTTTTGATGGCAGTAAGGTCCAGTTTTTTGTCAACCCGGATGCTGCGGCAATTAATGTTCATCCTTCGGAATATATCCTGTTAGGGGAATCTCTTTTCGGTGTTCGTTCTAATCTTCGAATCATGATAGGTCATGAAAACAATTTTACATATCCTGTCACTAGGCTTGTGATGCCATCTATACGAATATTCTAATTAGAAGTGTCTGTGATACCTTGACAGCTTCTATGACTCCGAACAAACTTGTTGTAGGTGCTGTTACGACCTTTACCAATAAAATCATTTTTTCTACTAATGCGTTTGACTCCGGTATAGGAGAAATTGTTGTAAAGAAACCAGCTGGATTCGGTGTCTGGATTCCATCTACAGTTATTGCCATGACGAATGGCGTCTCATATATGACTGTTACCTCTGGGTCAAATGTATCTGTAGGACAAGTCTTGGTTTCAACCAATGGGGATGAGATGAAAGTGCGCTTTCTACAGAGTCCTGGAAATGCAGGTGCTTTGACCAGGGATGGGATTAATATCAGTATAGTGTTTCAACTGACTGCACCTTTGGTTGCAGACTTGAACGGTTTGGAATTTAAGACTTATGCTGATTGTGTGAAATATGATTATACTGGATATGACAGGTGGGCTACCACAGGAAGGAAACGTGCATATCCTTCTGGGACTCTGCTTATGTCATGTTATGTCTATAATCAGCCATCTGCTGTGGCATCTATCTCTCCTTCATCTTTGTATGAAGGAACTTCTGATTTCGATTTTAGTTATTTTATATCAACTTCCAATAACAGCCAAGGACCGGATATCAGCAGGGCTCTTATCAAGGTTCCTGATGGTTTTGTAGTTGATTCCGTTTCATCAATCTTGACCACGAGTAATTATTTTACGAATGGAAATGATATCATTATAGATTATGACAAAGCAGGGTCTTTTTTGCCATCAGAGAATGGCATCGAATTTATAAATATCAATATTTCTGGCACTCCCATGAGCATGTTTACAAAATGGACTTCGTATGTCTATTCTGTTTTGCCTGGCTCAATTCCACAAAAGACGGGAACAAATACTGTATATAAGTCTCAAGGGGTCACTGTTCTGCCTGAGAAACCTAAAGTGAATGCCTGGGTCTCACCAAACAGGCTTTACGATGTCTCTGTTTCAAACACAATATCATTTTTTTTGGAGAATACTAAGGTTGCGGGGATAACAAATGCGGTTATCTATCTGCCTGATGTTTTTACAAATGCTAGGATCATTTCGTCTTTGTTTCTGGCAACAAATTTTATTAGCTATGATTCATCCAGTAATTGTTTCAGGATCAGATATGGTGAGGGTGGGACTAATATCCCATATAATTGTTCTGATGAGATTAAGATGATGGTGTTTGATGATGTCCAGTCTGGTACTCTTACAAACGTCTCTTTGACAGCGACAGTGGATAATGGAAATGGAGATGGACTGCTTCCTGCCCAGGAGGGCGTTATTGGTTTATCCATCGACTTCCAGCCACCCCTTGCTGATGGTATGGCGTCAGTCAAGACTAATTCGATTTTCTCAACCGATGTGACAAATTCTTTCACCTATCAACTTTATAATAGTGCTGTTATGGATGGGAATGATTTGTTTATGGTACGAATAAAAATGCCATCATCCATAACGAATGTGACTCAAATAAGTTCTTCAAAAATGTTTGATGAGTCTTCTTTTGCTAAATTTTCTAATGGATGTGTTTATCTGAGGTATTTTAAAGACCCCAATGGTAAGCTATTAAGGAATCAACTGGATACCATAAGTTTCAGGGTTTACGACGCTTTCTCCTCTGTAACATCCTTTACTATGGAAAGTTTCGTAGCCAATTCCAGTAATACAAACTCCTTCCAAAAAACAGGAAATTATCTCACAGGAAATAAGATTGTTAATGTTGTGCATCCTCTCGTTTCTGCACAATCGTTTATCAGACCTTCAAATGTGGATTCAACTTTCGATACCAATTCTTTCAATCTATATCTTGTTAATAAGGGAGAACAGGAAAATTTTATTAGAACAGCCAGGGTGAATTTCCCTCTAGCTCAGGTAACAAACTTGACGTTAATTGACAGTTCTATTATTGCCAATGATTGGGCTAATGCTGTCTTTGATAAAGGAACTGGCATACTGACGCTTGATTATTTGGCAGATGGACATCTTCTCCCTACTAGTCAAACTGACGTGATCTCTTTTCTTATGGCAGATTCGGTCACTAAGAATGATTTGGCAAGTATCGTTGTTTTTGCCTCCAATATATTGGAATCAGTGTCATTGATTCCCCCCACTGGAGAATCTCTGGATGTCACTTTTGCACTGCCTCCTCCAGATGTATTATGCTCTATTCATCCTAATGTCCTTTTCACAACGGTTTCAGCAAGAACAGATAAGATTGTTCTGAAAGTT
>DYKD01000314.1 GCA_020722765.1 Brevinema andersonii
CGCCCGCCTTCCCGCGTCACCTGCAAGCCATTGTTAGGGCTTCTTTTTATCGAAGCAATGCGAAGATCAAAGATAAACCAATGCCTATTGCAATCACGATCCACTGATAGAGAAACTGCCGTTGCATTTGTTTTCTGGCATGGATCACTTTTTGTTCAAGATGGTCTATATCAGCTTTTACCGCCTGATTCAATCCCTTGATCCCTTCTTCGATTATTGTTGGAAGAGATGATAAGGCAGAAACATTTTTAGCATTTTCAATTGTTTTGGTCAATTCTTCTGATAACTTAGGAGCGACTTTAGGCATTTCTTCTTGCACGGTATGATTCAGATCAATGGCCGTTTTGATCAGTGTTTTCACAATGCCTTTTCTCTTCTGTTCCATTGCTTTATCCACATTGAGACAGAGGATTTGTCCTGAAATACATGGGTATATCTGGACAAATCCCGTATCATTCATCATCGTTAAATCGCATGTGAATAATATAAATCAGCACTATCAGCTATATTTTTGACAAAATAGGCGTTGACAGTTGCCCCTGCCGCTGGACCAATGAATGGAATAAATCCAGCAGCAAGTTTTGCTCCTAACTTCGTTGATAATTTAGCACCAACTTTTGCAGCAATCTTTGCGCCAAGTTTTCCCGCTAACTTTGCCCCTAATTTCCCCCCGCCTTTTATTCCTGTTTTTATGCCTAACTTTTTACCAATCATTGCTCCCGCAAGTTGTCCCCCATACATCGCAACTTGCTGTCCGGTAAGATGAGAAATTACTTCGGCAGCTACAAGCCCTCCAACCATAATTCCTCCTGTTCCTACTGCTTCTTCAAGAGCAAATTTTGTAATGGCTTTATGGGGCAGTTCATCTATAGAAGCGGCATGCGACCACAGGGCTAAAATATTTTGGAAGTCAGATTTCCCGACCACGGCACACCCCCGAATCTCTCCAATTCCCCAACAGCAATATGCCATTTTATGAAGTAAGAACGCAACATCCGCAACCATCGCTACAACATGTACTCCAGGAATTGCCATTGCTGCTGCTCCTGCCGCCGCAGCTTGTCCCGCTTGTGAAACTACCCATGAAGAAACGTCTGAATAATTTCTTGCTGATTGAATAGCTGTGGTGGGGTCTCCCCCCATCGCTTCAAATGCGTCAATTACGATTGTTTCACTGATCGCCATATTTTCCTCCCTAATTGATATATTTTTTTAGGACATCACTTTCCTGGTAATGGAGTGAAGCCCTAACATAGTTATAGCCAGTCAATTTATTAAAATTTTCTTGTCTAAATATAGATA